>JBFWIG010000084.1:0-9125 GCA_050256115.1 Bacteroidales bacterium
GGGGCACTGTGCTGGCGGAGAAAAATCCGGCCAAACAGGTAGTCGAAATAGAAACTTCCCCCTCAGAGTGAGCGACTCTTTCCAAATGCAGGGCCCGTAGGGTCCTTCACAAATGCGTTGTCGCGGCTGTAGGGCTCTTCGTCATACCAGTCGCTACACCATTCCCATACATTGCCACTCATATCATGAATGCCCAATTCATTCCCTTTCTTGGTACCCACATCGTGCGGCCTGGCGTTGGCATTTTGAGGATGCCATGCCACTTCGTCGGGCTGGTTACTTCCGCTATAGAGATAGGCTTTGCTCTGGGCACCTCCCCTGGCAGCATATTCCCACTCCGCCTCGGTAGGAAGCCTTCCGCCCATCCACTCGGCAAACTCTCTGGCATCGAACCAGGTAACCCGAACAACCGGGTGGTTTTCCTGAAATCCCCAGGGTGGCTCGTAGGGCATATCCCTTTGGGTAGCCTTACAAAATGCTCGATACTGTGCTACAGTGACCTCGTATTTTCCGATAGAAAAGCTCGAAACCGCCACCCGGCGTAGCGGATTGTTTTTGTCGGTGGTGTCGGGATTGCCCATCAGAAACTCCCCACCTTCCACACGGATCCACTCCATGGGTAACGCACCGGGAGGAAGAGGGGTTGAGGCCGCTCCTGCCGAACCCTTTTCAATATCTGCCCTCTTTGGGTCTGTGATGGGCCCGGCGGTATCGCTTTGCGGAACGCTGGAAAGTTTTTCCGTTGCCGGTGGCCCAACATCCCGGCTTGCTTTCTGTGGTTGCCGATGCAGGAAAAACCATAGCGCCAGAAAGGTGAGCAGAACAATGAAACCGGCAATCCAGATCTTTGGATTCAAACCTAAAGAGAGCCGTTTTTCGGAGGAGTAGGGCAGCGCCTGAATCATGCCCGGCAACTCCTGTGCCTGTGGACGGAGAGTTGTATCGTGAGCCAGCATTGTATTGAGCAGCGGCTGAAAACGAGACCATTTGTAAGGGAGTTCGGGAATGGGAGTGGTAGCACGCATGGCCACCCCGCCCAATTCGCCAAAGGGTAGCTCGCCGGTTATCCATTCAAAGAAGATGGCACCCAGACTAAACATATTCCCTTTCGGAGTGTACTGTTTGAGTCCCAGAGCCCGGTTGAACTGCTCCGGTGCCTTGTAGGCCGACTCGCCAAAAGGGATGTTGGGGCGGCCCGATTGCATGGCCAAAAGGTTGTGGATATCGGGAGTGATTTCGTAGTCTTTCAGAAAATAGTGCCCCTCCTTATCCATCAGAAACCGATCCGGTCGCAAATCGTAATGGACCCGAAAATTTTCTAACGCTTCCAGTCGGGCCAGTGCAAGTGCGCCCTCTTGTAAAAAGCGTTCGGCCTCTTGTTCCGACACAGCACCCTTCTGTTTGGCAATATCACTACCCTCGTACCAGGGCATTACCTTAACAGGCAGCTTGTGCCAGGTAAAGTATCGGAACGGCACAAGCCTTCCCTCTTCCGGAGAGGGAAGTAATTGCATGGTTTTTTCGAAGGTGTTCAAACCCTTCTCATCGAGCCCTCTGCCTGGAAGAAAAAACTTGAGAACTACAGCATTATCGTATTCCTCCTGGTCTATAGCCTTCCATACTTCCGTAAAGGTGCCGCTTCCCAATAACTCAGAAAGTCGATACCTTTTTGCGATTACCAGGTTGCGTGAAAGTTTTTCTGCCATAACTAAAAAGTGACGCGACCTCAAAGTTACACATAACCCGGCCAAAATGGCTCTTTTTTGGCCATTGTATGCTTCTTTTCGTAGTTTTGACCCCAAATATCGCTGTTTGTTGTCCTGATACCCCTTCTCATAGCCCCATTATGGTGAAATATCCCACCCCAAAAGCATCTGGTGCTGCCCTCATCCCTTTTGGCATCTTTGTGCTGGTCTATCTATCGGTCTCGTTGCTTAAAGCCGATTTTTATGCCATGCCGGTTACTGTAGCCTTTTTGGTTTCGGCTGTGGCGGCAGTGGCCATGAAGCCCGGAGTGCCGCTTGTGCGAAAAGTAGATCGCTTTGTTCAGGGAATGTCAGATACCAACATCTCTACAATGATTCTGATCTTTATTCTGGCAGGTGCTTTTGCCGGAATCGCCGAAGCGATGGGAGCTGTTAAGGCAGCTGCCACCCTCGGCATTTCACTTCTTCCGCAGAATGTGTTGATAGCCGGATTCTTTTTGGTGGCCGCTTTAATGTCGCTATCGGTAGGTACCTCGGTGGGCACCATTGTGGCATTAGTTCCCGTGGCCGCAGAGCTGGCAGCCGGATTGCAACTCGATCTCCATTTCATGTTAGGGGTGGTGGTAGGGGGAGCTATGTTTGGCGATAACCTCTCTATGATATCCGATACCACCATTGTGGCCACCCGCACACAATCGTCGCGTCCCAAAGATAAATTCCGGTTGAACCTCCGCTTGGTATGGCCGGCCGCCGTGATAACCTTTCTGATCTATCTTTTTATGCAGCCTGCCGGGGTGGCAGTTCCGGAGATACCTTTCCAGTCGGGCAGTCTGCTGCAGGTGATTCCCTACCTGTTTGTGTTGATAGCTTCTGTATGGGGAATGAATGTGATGTCGGTGCTGGTTTTGGGTATGGTGCTGGCCACTCTGATTGGCCTGATCGGAGGCCATTTCGAAATCTGGCATGCATTGAAGGCAGCGGGCGAGGGTATATTGTCGATGGGAGAGGTCTCGATGGTGGCTTTGCTGGCAGGGGGTACCCTTGCCATGATCCGACACAACGGAGGCATTCAATACCTGCTTGCCCATATGTCGAAGCGCATTCGGTCTAAAAGGGGAACAGAGTTTGGACTCTTTGGGCTCACTGCCCTGGTGGATATGTTTACCGCCAACAACACTGTTGCTTTGGTTATCACGGGCCCTGTGGCCCGCGATCTGCGAAAGAGATATGGTATCTCTCCCCGTCGTACTGCCAGTATCATTGATACCGCCTCCTGTTTTATGCAGGGATTACTTCCCTATGGCGCACAACTCCTGGCAGCTGTGGGGCTGGCGGGGGCATCGGCATCGCCATTTCTGGTGATGCAATACCTTTTTTATCCCTACCTGATGGGGTTCTCTGTACTCATAGCGATAGCCTTTCAGTGGCCGGAAGATACCCTTCGACGAAAAACGTGAGGGAGGGTGAAGCCTATTTGCCTCCGGCAGCGGCAGCTCTGTCGATAAAGAGGGCCGGATTAAGGGCTCTCTCCAGAATGTAGGCAGAGGGGAGCATTTTTCCCCCTGCGGAAGGATGCAATACCTGTTGCAAAATTGCGCTCTTTTCGCCTCCCGTAAGATGGAATAGCAAATTTCGGGACCCAATCATAGGTTGTCCGGTAAGGGCAACGCGGCGTTGCTTTGATACCGGATGTTCCGAAACGGCGTAGGAAGATTTGCAGGTGAGCAACGCCTCCTGACCGGGAAAGATAGAGGAGGTATGTCCGTCGGTTCCCAAACCTGCAACCACCAGATCGAACCGAAGCACCCCGTTGGTTGCAGGTATAAAGGATTCTGCCTGTGCACTGTACCGATTTGCCTCCTCTGCAGGGTGCGCCTCTCCGTAGATGCGAAATACCTGTTCGGGCGCAAGAGGAACCCGATCCAGTAGCAACTGTTTCGCCACCCCATAGTTGCTTTCGGGATGGGTAGGTTCTACACAGCGCTCGTCTACCCAAAAGAGCCGGAGTGCATTCCAATTGATCCGCTCTGCAAATTCGTTAGCCAGGATACGAAACCAAAGCGATGGGGTACTACCGCCGGAGATGGCCAGGAAGAAGGGTTTGCCCTCTTTTTCCTGCATAAGGCGGAGCAATTCGTGGCTTAGCCCGCGGGCGGTTGCAGCGGCATCTTCGAAGATCTCTGTTCTCATAAGTTGCAATAAAGATCGGTATCGGTAAGATTCTTACAGGGATTGCTCCAGCTGTTACCGGGAGCCATAATAGAGTCGGCCTCCAGAGGCCCCCAGGTTCCGGCGGGGTAACCGTAGAGCGGTATGTCGGGATTTGCCGCCCATGCTTCAAGAATGGGATTGAAGAAGGCCCAGCTGGCCTCAACGGCATCGCTTCGGGTAAAGAGGGTAGGGTCGCCCTTCATACAATCTTCAATCAGCCGGCCATAGGCATCGGCTACCGGAGTGCCCTCTAATTTATCGTAGGTAAAATCCATAGAGACCTCTTTTACAGCATACCCCGAACCCGGTACCTTCAACCCAAACTTTAAGACCACCCCTTCGTTAGGCTGGATGCGGATAACCAGCTTATTAGGGGTGGGTTGTCCGTAACTGTCGCCAAAAATATTGTGGGGAGCCGCCTTGAAATGGACCACCACCTCGGTGACCTTGGTGGGCATCTGTTTGCCGGTACGAATAAAAAATGGTACGCCATCCCATCGCCAATTGGCAATCTGCAGTTTCATGGCCAAAAAGGTCTCTGTGCGGGACTCCGGATCTACCGATTTCTCTTCGCGGTACCCTTTTACCGAGCCCTCTTTACGGTGCGAGGCTACATATTGACCCCTGATCACATTGCGGGCAATCTCCTCCGGCGTTAACGGCTTGAGCGCCTTATAGATCTTTACCACCTCGTTACGGAAGTCGTTCTCGTTATAACTGGCAGGCGGTTCCATGGTGCAGAGAGCCAGCAACTGGATTAAGTGGTTTTGCACCATATCGCGCAGCGCTCCGGCCCGGTCGTAAAAACCTCCGCGGCTTTCGATGCCCAGATTTTCTACCGCAGTAACCTCAATGCGGTCTATATATCGTCGGTTCCAGAGCGGCTCAAAGATGCCGTTCGAAAAGCGGAGTGCCAAAATATTTTGTACCGTCTCCTTACCCAGAAAGTGGTCTATCCGGAAAAGTTGTTTCTCGCGGAATACCGTTTCGTAGATACTGTTGAGCCGACGTGCCGATTTGAGATCGTACCCAAAGGGCTTCTCTATGATGATCCGCTTTACCCCGCCGTGGCACCCCTCCATATGTAACTTAACGGCTTTAAGATGTTTGGGGATCTTTTCGTAAAGTACGGGAGGTGTGGCTAAATAGAATAGATAGCTCTCATTGTTGCCCGTTTGGCGGTCTAGCTGAGCCAGTCGCTCTACCAATCCCGGATATCCGTCGGGAAGAGCCGGATCCATAGCATGATAATAGACCTTTTCCAAAAACGCCTCCGCACCCTCCGGTAGCGCCTCCGATTTATGGTGTTCTGCCATCTTTTGTTGCAGAAATTCGCGGTACGAACTATCCGAATATTCGGTTCTGCTTACCCCCAGAATGGCAAAAATTTCGGGCAGTTTATCGGTTCTGTATAGCGAGAGGAGGGCTGGTATCAACTTACGGTGGGTCAGGTCGCCCGAGGCTCCGAAAATGACAATGATTTGACTTTTTGGCCGTTCCATAGCAAGGATTTTACACGTTATAACTACCGGAGCGGGTATCGCCCCCTTTGCCTGTCCAGTTGGTGTGGAAAAACTGCCCGCGAGGGGCATCGGTTCGTTCGTAGGTATGGGCCCCGAAATAGTCGCGTTGGGCCTGAATCAGATTGGCCGGTAAATGCTCCGAAGTGAGTGAGTAGAGATACTGGAGCGCCGACGAAAATGCAGGAATGCCAATCTCGTGCGTGGTAGCCAAAGCCACCAGCTGTTTCCATCGCGGCAGAGAAGTTTGCATCTCCCCTACAAACCAGGGTGATTTGAGCAGATTAGAGAGCGCGGGTTCCGCTTGGTACGCCTCGGCAATCCGGTTGAGGAAGGCCGAACGGATAATACAGCCCGAACGCCAGATGCGGGCAATGGCAGCCAGGTTCAGCTTCCAGCCCCACTCTTCGGAGGCCTGACGCAAGATAGAAAAGCCCTGGGCATAGGCCACCAATTTCGAGGCAAAGAGTGCCGACTCAATCTGTTGCACCGACTCCTGTTCCAGGGGTGCTCCTCCCGGAAGTTCGCGTTGATAGAGTTTGGAGGCTGAGAGGCGCTCCTCCTTGTTTGCCGAGAGATTCCTTTCGAACACTGCCGTGGCAATCAGCCCCAGAGGTACCCCCAGATCGAGCGCAGCGGTTACCGACCATTTTCCGGTTCCTTTTTGCCCGGCACTATCCAAAATTTTATCAATCAGCCAGCTTTCGTCAGGCTCTTTATACTGCATAATCTCTGCTGAGATCTCAATCAGATAACTCTGTAATTTGCCCTTATTCCAGCGGGAAAAACTCTCGGCAATCAACTCGTTTGGCATTCGAAACAGTCCCTTCATTAGCGAATAGGCTTCTGAAATAAGCTGCATATCACTATATTCAATGCCGTTGTGAATGGTCTTCACAAAGTGGCCTGCGCCTCCGCTACCCATCCATTCGCAACAGGGCGAACCATCGTCGGCTTTGGCGGCGATAGCCTGCAAAATCGGTTTCACAGCCGGCCAGGCTTTTTCCGATCCGCCCGGCATAATCGACGGCCCCTTCAGAGCACCCTCTTCGCCCCCTGAAACCCCCGTGCCAATAAAAAGAAGCCCCTTCGATTCGAGGAAAGCCACCCTTCGCTCGGTATCGGTATACTGCGAATTACCGCCATCCATCAGAATGTCGCCCGGTTCCAGATGGGGGAGCATCTGCTCTATCAGTTCGTCGACCGGTTTCCCTGCCCTGACCATCATAAAGACTTTTCGGGGCGATTTTAGCGAGGCCAGAAACTGATCAATTCGGTCGAAACCGGCAAAAGCCTTACCGGCACCTCTGCCGGAAACAAAACGTTTGGCAACTTCCTCCTCAACACCCGGTACTGTACGGTTATAGACCGAAACCCGAAAACCCCGGCTCTCCATATTGAGGGCCAGATTTTCGCCCATTACCGCCAATCCGATCAATCCGATATCCGATTTTTCCATGCTATTTCCTGTTTTTCGCGCTATTTGTTAGTACAGAGCAGCTACCTGAATTAAGTAACAACTATCTGTGAAGAAATGTTTTGCCCAACTATCCGCTTTTTGCGAAGGTGCGCCTGTCAGTGAAAAAAGAGGTAGGCCACGGCAATGGCTGCCAACACGCCTGCAGCGTCGGCAATGAGTCCGGCCGATACAGCATAGCTGATCTTCTTAATACCCACCGAGCCAAAATAGAGGGCTATTATGTAAAAGGTGGTATCGGCGGCCCCTTGAAACAGGCAGGAGAGGCGGCCGGCAAACGAGTCGGCGCCATACTGACTCATGGTCTCTATCATCATGGCCCGGGCTCCGCTGCCACTCAGCGGTTTCATAAAGGCAACGGGAAGTGCCTCCACAAAATCGGCATTCAGACTGATGCGCTCAACGCCCCATCGGATGCCGTCCATCAACAGCCCCAGCGCACCGGAGGCGCGGAACACCGCAATTCCCACCAACATGGCCACCAGATAGGGGATAATTTTTACCGAGGTTTCGAAACCCCCTTTGGCTCCCTCTACAAAAGCCTCGAATACATTGATCTTTTTGTACATCCCGCCGGCCACAAAACCCAGAATCACGCACAAAAGGAGTCCGTTGCTCCAGAGCGAGGCGGTGGCCTCCATCTCGGCCCGCGGAAGCGTGGAGAGGTACCAAACGGCTCCCGAAATCAAGGCGGTGAGTGTGCCGATCCATCCCAATACCACCCTGTTTAGAAGTGAAATTCGCTGTCTGATAGCAACATAGGTCATTCCTGTAAGGGTGGAGACAAAGGTGGCAATCAGCACCGGAATAAATACATCGGCCGGATTCGCGGCGCCCAGAATGGCTCGTTGCGCCAGAATAGAGATGGGGATAATGGTGAGTCCCGATGTGTTCAGCGTCAAAAACATAATCTGCGCATTCGAGGCCCTCTCTTTATCGGGATTAAGCTCCTGTAATCCCTGCATCGCCTTTAAACCGAGCGGAGTGGCAGCATTGTCGAGCCCCAGCATATTGGCCGAAAAATTCATGAGCAGCTGTCCGGAAACCGGGTGATTGCGCGGAATTTCGGGAAATAATTTCTGAAAAAACGGACCGACCAGGCGGGCCAGAAGACGAACTGCTCCTGCTTTCTCGCCAATGTTCATCAGGCCGAGCCAGAGCGACATGATCCCGATAAGGGGGAGAGCAATGTCGATAACTGCCATACGAGAGGCGTCGAAAGTACTATCGATAATCTCCTTAAAAATGGTGGTTTCACCCAGAAAGAGATAATTGGCAATGGCCGTAAAAAAGGCCAGGAGGAAAAATCCTCCCCAGATGTAGTGAAGTGTCATAGGGCAGGGGTATTCTTTTGGCACTCCTCGTACGATCCAAACATTCGGAGGTCGCCGGTTGCCTCCGGTATCAGCTCGCCTTCGAGAATCCCGTTCAGGAAATGGTTCTGCCAGCGATAGCCAACATCGGTGATGTAGCTGCATTGGTTGTATACGATGGTCTTTTCGCGCTCAATCCGCGAAAACATGCCATTCTCCCGGTTCAGGGCAATTGATTGGTAGAGTGCCTCAATAGGCTCTCGGTGAGCCTTGCTCCAAGAGGCCAGGCTCGGCGGCGTGCAATCGGCACATTCGGAGGGAATCCCTTCGGCCAGAGAAGAGAGTAACAGCGAAAACAGCAGACGTCGCGCTACATTCCGATTCGGATCGGCCGGGAAGCCTCCGGCTTCGATCAGCACGGTAGCCATACCCGCCTGTTGGAAAAATTCACCAAATGCTCTGGGCTCGTAGTCGTCGCGCCACTTTGCCGAGTGTCCCGGAAAGAGCGTGCCGGTTACATCATACATATAGCCAACCAGTGCCATAGCCAAAAGCCTGCCGGGACTTACCGTCTGATTGCTGTCGGAGGGAGGAGCCAGCAGCGTCAGGGTGGCAGGGCAGAGCGAATTACCCACGCTGTAGTAATCGGATTGGTCGTGCA
The DNA here is from genome assembly GCA_050256115.1 of Bacteroidales bacterium. Lineage (GTDB taxonomy): Bacteria > Bacteroidota > Bacteroidia > Bacteroidales > UBA4181 > JAQVSH01. The sequence continues at coordinate 8,889 of JBFWIG010000084.1, forward strand.
AATTAAACCCGATCCGGGGCTTAACCGCTCCGAATACCCGATAGAGAATCTGCGATTCGGGCGCCGTACGTCGCAAAGCGTCGCGGTTAAGATCTATGCCCAGTCCGTTTTCTCGTTGCCAGCGTTCGGCCCCGTCGGGGTTAAGCATGGGTAGAAAATGGAGGGTAAACCGTTGGTTAAGCGAATCACGAAGGGGTTGAAACGCATCGTTGCAAGCCGATAGAAACAGAAACAGGT
>JBFWIG010000085.1:0-9085 GCA_050256115.1 Bacteroidales bacterium
AAACGGCAATATCTGCGATACGCCACCGGATCCCACCCTGAAGCGCGAAATTTCGCTCGAAGAGATTGAGATCGGAGTTCCCAAAAGGGAGCCCGACGATCCGGCCGATCTGATTCGTAGAGGGGTAATCAGCTTCTTCAACTCCTCAAAAGGTTTTGGGTTTATTCGTGACCTCGATTCGCAGGCCAGTGTTTTTCTTCATGTAAACGAACTTGAATCGCCTGTTATGGAAGGCGATAAGGTAACTTTCGAGATGGGAATGGGAAAGAAAGGTCCTATGGCGGTGAAAGTGAAAAAAACCAACTGATTTATTCTCTTTGCGCGTTAAACCTCCAACCCGAATGTGCGTCAAACGGTTTGTTGCCTCTCTGTAGGGGCAGAGTTTGATGCACGTATGGAGAGGAAGCAAAAAAAATCTTTTCGCTATTATATGCGGGCCATGCACCGCGATTTGGGTTATCTGGTTCTGGGACTTGTGGTGGTCTATGCTGTGAGTGGTGTAACGCTAACCTATCGGGATACCGACTTGTTTAAGACTGAGCGATGGGTAGATGTAAAACTCCAACCCAATCTGCCTCTCTCGGATATTGGTGCGGCATTGCGAATCCGGGAGATGAAAGATACCGCTTCTGAGGGCTCTATGCTCCACTTCTCAGGGGGAAGCTATAATCGTGCAACCGGCGAAGCACGCTATACCATTAAAGAGCTTCCACGCGTTTTGCAGAAATTTGCCTCTTTGCACAAAACAGCCAGTAAAAATCCCTTACATTGGTTTACACTGCTTTTTGCAATACTCCTTCTTTTTCTCGGCATCTCTTCCTTTTGGATGTTCCAACCGGGCACCAGGCTCTTTAGGAGAGGCCTGCTCTTCACCCTTTCGGGGGTGATTTTTGCCACTATTTTGCTTATTTTTTAATTCTCTCTGTTATGAGGGTTGGATTTTTCGCTTGGGTTGTGTAGGTTTGTTTGTTGTTTCGTATTAGAAACGATGTTTCAAATCAGGAATCAATGGAGCGTGACTTATCCAAAAGCCGATATCATATTCCCATCCTTGCCAAAGGGATGGAGGTCATAGAACGGGTAGCCGCCTCTTTGCAGGGGCTCACGCTGCAAGAGTTGGTCGACCTCACAGGTCATTCAAAGACATCGGTTTATCGCATAGCCTGTTCGTTGGAGGAGATGGGTTATCTTCGCAAAACCCGCACAACCGGAGTCTACTCCCTCACCAGAAAAATTTTTGGAATAGGTCTCTCTACCCTCGGTACTACCACCCTTTTGGAGCATGCGTACCACCCTATGCGCAGGTTGCGCGATGCCTTACAGGAGACTGTAGTGCTGGGAACGCTGATGGATTCCAAAATTGTGATCCTGGAGCAACTAATCGGGTCGCACCACTTCTCCTTTATTCTGAAACCGGGAATGGGAATTTGCCTTCACGCTTCGGCGCCCGGTAAGGTTTTTCTGGCCAATATAGATGAGAATGAGCGTATTCGGCTGTTAGAAACTATTGAGCTTACCCGCTTTACGGCGTCGACATTAACTTCACTGCCCGAGTTGGCCAAAGAGTTACAGCAAATCAGAACCAACGGATATGCCATCGACCGGGGCGAGGAGCTCTCCGGAGTGCGGTGTATCGGCGCTCCGGTATTTAATCAGGCCGGAAAGGTGGCCGCCTCAGTTTGGATTTCCGGTCCGGCCGAGAGAGTGCCCGACTCCTCGCTAAAGGAGAAGGCCACTTTTGTAATGGATTGTGCGTTAGAAATATCCGAAAAATTGGGATTCACCTCTTCTCTCTCTCCTTCCGCTTTTGTATCTTTTGCTCATCCATAAACCTCTCTTGTATGAAACGCACGGTTTTTTCATTAATTGTCGGGGTTACTACCCTTTTGTTATGCGCCTCCTGCGCCAGTAAGTCGGATGGTTCGCAGGGAAAGCGAATTTTCGACAAACAATATACGAATGCCGATTTTTACAAGGATGGAAAGATCCAGCCTGCAGTGGCCAAACAAGCTTATATGGAGATGCTGGCCCATTATGGCGTTCCCTATTCAAAGGCTTTAGAGGAGAATCTCTGGATTACCGACTTTAATTTGGGCGATTTTGAGCATGTTGGCATGGCGGGCATTTTTTGGGTAAACGACTCTACTCATGGCTATTTTGGTCATGAGATTTATCTTCTGCCCGGACAGATGATCCCGGAGCACCAACATCTGGCAACACGCTTCCCTGCCAAGTTTGAGTCGTGGAAGGTGAATCATGGGTGGTGTTACAACTTTGGGATTGGCGATAGTACGCCCAGGCCTCCGGTATTGCCGGCCAGCCAGAAGGGGCATATCACTGTGTTTAATTTTGTGCGGCAAGAGGTTGATGAAGTAGTATCGTTAAAGGAGATAGAATCTCCTCACTTTCTGCTTGCCGGCGATAATGGTGCCATTGTTGCTGAGTATGCCACCTACCACGATGGGGAGGGGCTTCGTTTTACAAATCCAAATGTGATTTTTAAGGATATGCTGAGTAGGTAGCGCAAATAACCTAACTTCTGGAACTATGTATCCGAAATCTCTGTTTTTGCTTCTTTTTTCTGTGTTGGCATTGCTTATGCCGGCTCAGAATGTGTCGCGTCTTTCCACCGATATAGCCTGGCTTCAGGCTCGAAGTGTGAGGGCTGCTTTCGAAGAGATGCGTACCAATCCTCAATACGATGCATCGGCCTGCGAACCGTTGGTAAAAGAGTTGGAGTCGCTATGTGCGCTCGGATTTGAGGGATGCGAAAATGAGGGCACACCCGCTTTCGACCGTGCAAAACGGGCGCTTGCTCTCCAGCGAACTATTTTGCTCTCGAATCCGCTGCTCAACGATGCCAAGATTCTTGCAGGGCGCTACAAGTTGGGTAATAAGGCAAGGAGTGCAACCCCGGTTTCGCTGGGAACCCAGGCCAATAACTGGAGCAATCAGACTTCGTCGCCCAGAGAGGGGTTCGATGCCCGGATTGTGGAGTTAAGCAATCTGCGGGGGGTAATTGAAAGTCGCACTATTTACAAACCGTCCAACGGATCGCCTGTGAGCGATCTTCTGCTTCATTGGGATGCCGACCGATTGCTCTTTACCGGCACGGACGAGCGGAAACGGTGGAATGTCTTTGAGGTGAAGCTCGACGGGAGCGGTTTTCGGAAGGTGATTAGCTGTAATGAGCCCGATCTGGAGTTTTTCGATGGCACCTATCTGCCCGACGGGCGCTTTATTGCGGTTTCAAATATCGGATATCAGGGAGTTCCCTGTGTAAACGGAAGCGATGCTGTGGGTAATCTCGTGGCATTCAATCCGGCCAACGGTTCGCTCAGAAGAATGACCTTCGATCAGGATGCCAATTGGCACCCCACGGTGATGAATAATGGCCGATTGATGTATGTGCGCTGGGAGTATACCGATCTTACCCACTACTGTTCGCGTTTTGTAATGCACGCCAATCCCGACGGCACCGAGACTCGGTCGCTCTACGGAAGCGGTTCCTGGTTTCCTAACAGTACTTTCGATATTAAGCCCCTTCCCGGTGCAACCAATGCATTCGTAGGGATTATTTCCGGACATCACGGGGTGGTAAGATCGGGAAGAATGATCACCTTCGATCCCAATAAAAGCAGAAAGGAGGAGAAGGGAATGCTGCAGGAGTTCCCTTTCGGCCAACGACCCATTATTCCGCTTGTGAAGGATGAATTGGTAAACGGGGTGTGGCCCCAGTTTATTAAACCCTGGCCCATTAGTCAGCACTATTTTCTGGTAGCCGCTAAGTTAGATCCCCAATCGCTTTGGGGTATCTACCTGGTAGATGTGTTCGACAATCTTCTGTTGATTGCCGAATACGAAAATGAGGGGCTGATTCAGCCTGTTTTGGTGCAGAAACGCCCCACTCCGCCGGTAATACCCGATAAGTTCAAGCCGGATGAGAAAAATGCCACCCTCTTTATCCAGGATATCTATGAGGGGGAGGGTTTGCCGGGTGTTCCGAGGGGTACGGTTAAACAGCTCAGGGTCTTTGCCTATGAGTATGCCTACCTTCGATCGCCTTCCGACCATACGGCCCAGGGTATTCAAAGTGGTTGGGATATAAAACGGCTGTTGGGAACTGTTGATGTCGAAGCCGATGGATCGGCTATCTTCACGGTCCCTGCCAATACTCCTATTTCACTGCAGCCGCTTGATGCCGAAGGAAGGGCCATTCAATGGATGCGCAGTTGGCTTACCGCCATGCCGGGTGAGATTGTTTCGTGTGTGGGGTGTCATGAAGATCAGAACTCTTTTCCCATTCCCAAAAGGGTGATTGCATCGCAGAAAAAGCCACTGCCCATTACCCCTCCCGAGGGGGGTGTTCGTCCTTTTACCTTCGATCTGGAGATTCAACCTATTCTTGACAGGGCTTGTCTGAGTTGCCACAACGGGAGGAGTGAGCCCGATTTGCGGGGGGGTATTAAAGTGGAGGGTGCTCCTTCGAATAAGGGCCATCTGAAGCTCTCTACCAGCTATCTGGCATTACACCCCTATGTGAACCGTCAGGGTCCGGAGGCCGATATTGCCGTGATGAAGCCCTATGAGTATCATGCATCTACCAGCGAACTGGTAAAGTTGTTAAAGCAGGGACATAAGGGAGTTACCCTTACCGATGCCGAATGGCGCACGCTTTATAATTGGATCGATTTTAATGCCCCTTATCATGGCGCCTTTGTGGCAGAACCCGATCCTTTTTACGGATGCGAAGATCAGATAGCCCGAAGAATAGAGCTGACGAATAAGTATGCCAATAACGCAGGAGTCGATTGGCAGAAAGAGTTGGCCGACTACGCTGCCTTTCTTGAGAAGCGGGGAGTTCCCGTGGCGGAGCGACCCAAACGAGAGGCTCAAGTACCGCCTCAACCCATTGTGGTAAAAGATTTTCCTTTTACGCCCGAGCCCACCGAAAAGAAGGAGGTTGAGATTGCCCCCGGGGTATCGATCACCTTTGTAAAAATTCCCTCCGGCACTTTTGTAATGGGCAGTAACCGGCCGGGTGGCTATTCGGCTCCCGCGTGTAAGGTGACCCTTGCAAAATCGTTCTGGATGTCGGCCACCGAAATCACCAACCAACAGTATAGGGTGCTCTTTCCCGAACACGACAGCCGCTATATTGCTCAACTATGGAAGGATCATGTCAATCCGGGATATCCCGCCAACAGACCCTCGCAGCCGGTAATCAGAGTCTCCTGGAATCAGGCTGCGGAGTATTGCCGGCTCTTAAGCAATACGACAGGATTAAAGTGCAGCTTGCCAACTGAGGCGCAATGGGAATGGGCTGCGCGTGCCGGGAGTGCCGATCCCTTCTGGTTTGGCCCCTCGAATGCCGACTTTTCGCCATACGAAAATCTGGCCGACAAGCAATTATCAAAAATGGCCGTTACCGGTGTCGATCCGCAGCCAATGGCAGAGAACAATCCCAATTTCCCATTTTACGATTTCCTTCTTCGCAACCGCAATGTCGACGACGGAGCCATGTTAGTGGCCGATGTGGCCCGCTACAAGCCTAACCCCTGGGGGCTTTACGATATGCATGGCAATGTGCAGGAGTGGACCCGCTCCGATTTTGTGCCCTACCCTTATAAGGAGAAGGCGGTTTCTGCAGAACAGCTCAAGGTGGTTCGGGGTGGCTCCTGGATTGACCGGCCAAAAAACGCCACCGCCTATACGCGCAACGGATATTACGCCTGGCAGCCTGCCAATCATGTGGGCTTCCGGTTGGTTCTTGAGGAGTAACCCTATTTTTATCATTTTATACATTGGTCTATGAAAACCATTTTATCTCTGCTTATCCTTCTGATCTCGCTTCCTCTGGCAGCCCTGCCATCGGCTAAATTGCTTTGGTACACAAAGCCTGCGCAAAAGTGGGCCGATGAGGCACTGCCTATAGGCAATGGCCGACTGGGTGCCATGTTTTTTGCAGGCATAGCGCAGGAGAAGATCCAGTTTAACGAAAACAGCCTTTGGTCGGGCGACAATAACTGGGATGGAGCCTACGAAACGGGCGATCGTGGTTTTGGTTCGTACCGCAATTTTGGGGAGATTGTGATTGATTTCTCGCATACCGGCACTCCGTCGGGATACCGTCGTTTGCTCGATATCGGCCGGGGTGTACACACCACATCCTTCGAAACAGAAGGGGTAGAAATTGTGCGCGAAGCCTTTGCCAGCTATCCCGATCAGGTGATGGCGTTTTTGTACAAGGCTTCGAAAAAGGGGGCTTTTTCGGGCAAAATCTCTTTGCGTTCGGCGCAGGGTGCCACTACCACCACACGCAACAATGCCCTGATTTTTGAAGGGGTAATGGCCAACGGCCTGAAACATGCGGCCAAGGTACTCTTGCTCCCTTCGGGCGGTAAGGTGTGGGCCGAAGGTTCGGTATTACACTTTGAAGGGTGCAACCAGCTCACGCTGCTTGTCGATGCCCGTACCAACTACAAGCCCGACTATACTTCGAACTGGCGGGGATCCGACCCTCTGCCCCGGATTGAGCAATCGATAGACGCAGCCGCCCGAAAGGGATACAAGAAGTTACTCTCCGGCCATCTCCGCGATTTTACCTCCCTTTCGGGGCGTGTCACCCTTTCGGTGGGCAAGTCTGCACCTGAGGTGGTTTCCCTGCCCGTCGACGAGCGGTTAAAGGCCTATGCCAAGGGAGGTATCGATCCTGAATTGGAGGTGTTGATGTTTGCTTATGGACGCTATTTATTGATGAGTTCTTCGCGTCAGGGAGGGTTGCCCGCCAATCTTCAGGGGCTCTGGAACGATAGCAACACTCCGGCGTGGGCCAGCGATTATCACAATAACATTAATGTGCAGATGAACTATTGGGCGGCCGAATCGACCAATCTGTCGGAGTGCCACACCCCTCTGCTCGACTTTGTGGTGGCAGCCCTCGAGCCTTGCCGCATTGCCACACGTAAGGCGTTTGGCCAGAACACCCGCGGCTGGACAGCCCGCACCAGCCAGAGCATATTCGGGGGCAACGGATGGGAGTGGAATATTCCTGCAAGTGCCTGGTATGCCCAACACTTTTTTGAACATTGGGCCTTTACGCAAGATGATACCTATTTACGTACCGTTGCCTATCCGGTAATCAAGGAGATTTGCGAGTATTGGGAAGATCGCCTGAAAGAGATGCCCGATGGCTCGCTGATGGTGCCCATGGGGTGGTCGCCCGAACACGGCCCCAGAGAAGACGGTGTTATGCACGATCAACAGCTGGTGTGGGATCTGTTCCAAAACTACCTCGAAGCTGCCGACCGACTCGGCATCGATGCCGACTACCGAAAGAAGGTAGCCCAAATGCAGTCGCGTTTGGCCCCCAATAAGATTGGGCGCTGGGGACAGCTTCAGGAGTGGCAGGCCGATCGCGACGATCCCAACGACCAGCACCGTCACACATCGCACCTCTTTGCCGTCTATCCCGGACGACAGATCAGCATGGCCAAAACCCCCGAACTGGCCAACGCAGCTATTCTTTCGCTTCGCAGCCGAAGTGGTAACTATGGGAAAAATGCCGAAACGCCCTTCACCGTCGAATCGACCATTGGCGACAGCCGCCGTTCGTGGACCTGGCCCTGGCGTTGCGCCCTCTGGGCTCGCCTGGGCGAAGGAGAGCGGGCCGGCCTTATGGTACGGGGCCTACTCACCTACAACACCCTTCCCAACCTCTTTACCACGCACCCCCCCTTCCAGATGGACGGCAATTTTGGAATGACCGGAGGCATTGCCGAGATGCTGCTGCAGAGCCATGACGGCGAGATTCTGCTGCTTCCTGCCATACCTGCTGCCTGGGCCAAAGAGGGTTCATTTAGCGGCCTCTGTGCCCGTGGCGGCTATCAGGTAGAGTGCACCTGGGCCAACGGCAAAGTGATCTCCTACAAAATCCGATCAAAAACCACCGGGCCGGTAAAAGTGAGAGTTAATGGGGAGTATACTAGTGCTTTAGTGCTCTAGTGCTGCGCTGCGCGCGGTGCTCTGGTGAATTAGTGCTCTGGTGCTGCGCTGCGCGCTGGTGCTCTGGTGCTCTGGTGTTGGCGCTACGCGCCAAATAAAAGCACTTCCGGGATTGCACGTTTATCTCTTTCTTTCATTTTTTTTGCGCGAAGCGCAGCACTCGAGCACTTGAAGCACTTCTGCGCTTCGATGCATTAGAGCACTAGAGCTCTAACGATGGGGTTGGGTGTGATGTAATACTCCGAAAACACCGGGTTTGGCGTAAATGACGTAAATATGACTTAACTGTGACGCAAGCAAGAATCGTTATTGCCTGTACTTTTGTGGCGAACATTAATAGATGACCCATGAAGAATAAAGAGCTGGCGAAGAAAGTGAAAATGTTGAGAGACCGAAAAGGGCTCTCTCAAGAAGAGTTGTCTGAAAAGACGGGATTGAGTTTGCGTACAATCCAACGAATAGAAAATGGAGAGACTGAACCCAGAGGAGATTCACTGAGAAGGCTTGCCGTAACATTCGATGTCTCACCTGATGAAATTGTAGACTGGACCGTTCAGGAGGATAAAGGATTTGTAACTAATTTAAATCTTTCGGCATTAAGTTTTCTCGTTTTTCCTCTCTTAGGTATTTTGGTGCCTTTAATACTTTGGATCTCTAAGAAAGATAAGATTCGGAATGTGAATGAAGTGGCCAAAGAGCTGTTGAATTTTCAAATTACCTGGACAATGGTTCTTTTTGTGGGGTATATCTCCATTCTGATCAGTATGGTCTATATGATGAAAACCATGGGCGATATCGATGCCTCTTTTTTTACCTCACGACTGATTTTGCATCTCTCCTTTTTTGGGGTGATGTACCTATATAACCTGGTTTTTATTGTGGTTAACGCAGTTAGGGTAAATAATGATAAACGCGTTTGCTATTGCCCCAAAATCCGGTTTTTGCGGAAATAGTACCCTGCCAACCGGCTTAGAAGAAGGGGTTGTTCTCTTTTATTCTGAAGAACATCAGGACGGGATTATCCTCCTCTTTGAGCTGATTCAGGATACGGAGTACTTCGGGGTTGTTGGCGTTTTTCTCC
>JBFWIG010000086.1:0-9064 GCA_050256115.1 Bacteroidales bacterium
CTGTTACTTTTACTGCTCAATGCTTTACCCCTCCCGCTCGGGGCACAATCGGCTGCTTTGCCGGCCAAACCTAAATTGGTAGTGGGCATTGTAGTAGAACAGATGCGCTACAACTACCTGAAGCGCTACTGGAAACAGTTGGGAAACGACGGTTTCAAACGACTTATCAACGAAGGCACCAGCTTCGACAATGCCTATCACAATACCTTTTTTACCCAGTCTTCGTCCGGTCATGCCTCCATTGCCACCGGAACCACACCCTCGATACATGGCATCATAGGAAATCGCTGGTACAACCATCTGCTCGACAAAGAGACAGGTGCAACTACCGACGACACCAAAAAATCGGTTGGCGGCGCCTCCTACACCAACGGACAGATGTCGCCCCATCATCTGCTTACCGCTACCTTCGCCGACCAACTGAAGTTGCAATCGCAACTTCGGGCCAAAGTGATAGGTGTAGCCCTGGACCCGTCTTCGGCCATCCTCTCTACCGGCCATTCGGCCGACCTGGCTTTCTGGTTCGACGATGCATCAGGCAGCTGGATCACCAGCTCCCATTACACCTCGAACCTGCCCGAATGGGTTGAAACCTTCAACAACCGAAAATTCCCCTCCGAATATCTCCGGCAAACCTGGACCACCCTGCTTTCGATGTCGGAATACGAGAACTGCGTACAAACTAACCTCTATGCCCCCGGCATTGCTGGCAAAAAGAGCTTTCCTTACAACTTCGAAGAGCTCTCGAAGGCATCGGCCACCCTTCTGGGCACGCTCACGGGCTCCCGATCCGATCTCGACTTCGCGCTTCTGAAGTGGTCGCCATCAGGAAATACCCTTACCAAAGACTTTGCCATTGCTGCCATAGACGCTATGAAACTGGGATATGATGAGGTAACCGATTTTCTCTCTATCTCATTTTCGGCCACCGAAAAGATCGGATCGGCTTTTGGTCCCTCCTCCATAGAAGTGATGGACACCTACCTGCGTCTGGATCGCGACCTGGCCCATCTGCTCAGCTACCTTGATGCCACTGTAGGTAAAGAGAACCTCCTTATCTATCTCACCTCCAACCACGGCGCTCCCGAAATTCCGGAATACCAGGCTCAGGCAAAGATTCCCGTTGGGAACTTCAATTACCTGAGCGCCGTTTCGTTGTTAAAAAGCTACCTCAATCTTACTTATGGCGAAGCCAACTGGGTTAAAGGGTACTACCAGCAACAACTCTATTTGAACCGTCCCCTGATTGAAGAGCGCAAACTCTCGTTAGAAGAGATGCAAAAAACCGTAGCCCGCTTCATGATCCAATTTTCAGGCGTTGCGCACGTTATGACCGCTTCCACCCTCGAAACCCAACAATTCACCGACGGTATCTTTGGTGCCATGCAACGGGGGTTCAACCAAAAACGGTCGGGCGACATTCTTATCAATCTCATGCCCGGCTGGGCCGAAAAAGGCGAATCGCTACACAGCTCTTCCTCGGCCTATCCCTACGACACCCATGTACCCCTGGTTCTCTACGGCGCCCATATTCCCTCAGCCACCGTTACCCGCAAAGTAGAAATTACAGCGCTGGCGCCCACGCTGTCGCACCTCCTGGAGCTCCCGGAACCGGATGCAAGCCTGACGGAACCACTCACAGAAGTGATGAGGAAATAGAATTTCGGTTAGAGATTGGGCAGGGGTTTCAGCACACACATGGCTTCCATCAACATACAGCCGGTAAGATGAGGCGTTAATCCCACCGACTCGTCATCGGCCGGAGCCTTTTTCCAACGACCAGCATAGAGCATTGTGTTACGATTAACACCCTGTTCGGCCATTACGGTAGCCAGATTAGTCAGATAATTGTGAAACTTCTTGCGAGTGGCATACTCGAGTGCCTCCTCATTCGCCAATTTCACAAAATAGCGAAAGAAGATTCCATGAAAAAGACCACCGTCACCGGACGAAGCATCCGAAAGCACACCATCTTTCGACAAGCGATCAATCACATAACCGGAGGCCAATACCGCATCCTCTAAGTATTGCTTATCGCCGGTGATCTTGTATAGTTCATGGGCTGCACCTAGAAAAGTACCCACATTATAGGTGAATATCCAATTCTTCTGAACCCGCCCCTCCTGATTAATATTATCATAAACTGCACCGGTTTCGCGGTCGAACAGATAGTTCTTCTCCCACGTATAAATCTTGATGGCCTCATTCAGATAGCCATTTTTCACTTTTCCGCCCTTAAACTTTGCCTTATCGTAAAAAGTAAAAAGACGAGCAGCAATTATAGCAGCAGGGCCGTTAGAACAAGCATTTTTAGACTTAGACACATCCGTTTTCCATGTAATGCCACCAAACCAGGGGCTCTCATCTTCAGGGCCCCAAGTGGGCCAAATCCAATCGTCATAGATTTGACGGGCTTTCACAATATAGTTGGCTTGGCCCGTGGCTTCGAACATACGGATTTGCGCCAACACAATCCATTCCATATCATCTACAAAGACATTCCACCACGGATCTTTAGGATTCATCTTGCCTGCAAAATTGAACTTCGGTGCTCCTTCCCACCAGAGAGGGAAAATCGCTTTGTACTGCTTTTGGCCAGTACGCATATATGCATCAACCAGAACATCCATAGCATGTGCCTGAGGCCAATAGTGGTTGGTTGTCATGTTAGTAAGATTACTGCCGTAATTAAAGTAGTAACGGTCTGCATAGCCGTCAAACCCGGCGCCCCAAAAATTCTTGATAAGCGCCTGCGACATACCATCGGCCATTTTATTCCAATAGGCAGCCTCCTTCTGACCAAACAAAGGAAACGACAACCAAACCACAAGCAGAGAAACAGTAAAGATCTTCATAGGTATTCAATTAAAGGTTTTCTATTCTGGCACCGGCCGTTTTCACCAAATTGCCGATTTTTACCGACGGCGATTCGATAAAAGGAAACGGTACTCCTCCCGATTGCCAAAAATCATCGACCCAGGCTATGGTTTCGTGGTTGGAGGCCACCACATTGGGCCAGTCGCGGCGGGTTTGCCCCAATATACGACTTTTGGCAGTTGCATCGGCAAAGAGAGCAACCCTACCTGGCTCCACTTCCAGGAGAAAGAGATCGCGCTCCGGATCTACGTTGCTCACCACCTGCCACACTAGCAGATCGGTATCTTCGGGATTGAGCCCCTCCTCAACCCTCAGAACAAGTCGTATCGATTGCCAGGGCTCCTGCAACAGGAGACCACGCACTGCATCGGCAGCTGCTGCCGACGAAAGAGCGTTCATTTTCACGGCCAAAAGGGGCAACCCTTCCTGAAAATACCGGGAACAAAGAGCGGAAAATGGGTAGAATTCGGGAGGATTAGCCGAACCACCTGAAGCGCCTTGAGGCAACCCGGCTACAGGCAGGAGCGAGGCGGCCTTGGCCAACGAGGAGAGTGTATGGTGAGCAGGTTCGGAAGCCAGCTCTTCGGGGAGCTTGGTGGTGAGGTCGATGGCCAATTTAGGGCCGAACGAGAAGGTATCGGAGGAGTGGTCGAGCACATCAAGAGGGCCTTTCGAGAAGATAAGGTCGCGTTGGAAGTCGAGGGTTACAAGGGCTTTTCGCAGCAGAGCCGCGCCATCGGTAAGGCAATCGCCGGCATCGGTAATCACCATAAACTTATTGAACATCATCTGTCCGGCACCCCACAACGCATGCGCGGCCTTAATGGCCTGGCCCGGGTAACGCTTTTCGATTGAGGCCAACGCCAGATTATGGGCAGTACCTGCCATCGGCATGTGCAGATCGGAAATTTCAGGCAATAGCGTAAACTTAATGGGTTCCAGAAAGATCTTCTCGGTGGCCTTGGCAAAATAGAGATCCTCTTGGGGAGGAACGCCCACGAGGGTCGCGGGGTAAACCGCATCTCTCCTATGGGTTATGCAGGTTACATGAAACTTCGGATAGAGATCGTCGAGCGAATAGAAGCCGGTATGATCGCCAAAAGGACCCTCTCTCCGGAGGGGTTCCTCAGGATCTACATACCCCTCAATCACAAAATCGGCATCGGCCGGTACCTGAATATCCTGCGTAATGCAAGAGACCATCGAAACCGGCTTGCCCCGCAGAAAGCCAGCCAGCAAATACTCGTCGATTCCCTCAGGAAGAGGGGCGGTGGCCGCATAGGTATATACAGGATCACCACCCAGGGCTACAGCCACAGGCATTCGCTTTTTTGCCTCACGCCACGCCTCATAATGGTGAGCGCCTGTCTTGTGGCGGTGCCAATGCATGCCGGTGGTGGTACTATCGAACAACTGCATACGGTACATCCCCACATTCCGAACACGACTTACCGGATGGTAACTATGCACCAAGGGAAGTGTGATAAAAGGGCCGCCATCGTGTGGCCAGCACTGTAAAATGGGTAATCGGCCCAAATCGGGCTTTCGCATCACCACCTCCTGACAGGCACCGCGTCGTTGCTGAGAAACGGGCAACCAGCGCGAAGCATCGGCCAAAAGGGGGAGTACCTTCAATTTTGCACCCCACGTAGGGCGAGGCTCGGTCACCATCTTGAACCAAGAGGCAATCCGCTCCGACAAAGCAGGAAGAGATTCGCCGCCTAAAGCCAGCTGCAACCGACGATCCGAACCAAACGCATTCATCAGGACAGGGAAATCGGTCCCGGTATTTTCGAATAACACCGCCTTACCCCCTCCCGGCAATTTCGACAACCGATCTGTCACCTCTGCCATACATAAAAGGGGGCTCACCCGGTTTTTAACCCGGATGAGTTCCCCTTCACCTTCTAATGCCGTTACAAAGGCCTTTAAAGAGCCATACAACATCTTCTCTATTTTGGCGCGTACCTGAAAGAAGATCCGGGATAACGGGCTGCATCGCCCAACCCCTCTTCAATACGCAACAACTGGTTATATTTTGCAATCCTATCGGAGCGCGATGCCGAACCGGTCTTAATCAAACCTGTATTCAGCGCAACAGCCAAATCTGCAATGGTGGTATCTTCCGATTCGCCCGACCGGTGACTCATGATAGCGGTATAGCCGTTTCGGATAGCCAGCTCTACTGCATCGAGTGTTTCGGAGAGGGTTCCAATCTGATTGGGCTTAACCAAAATGGAGTTACCCACCCCTTTCTGAATCCCTTCGCGGAGCCGCTTTACATTGGTAACAAAAAGGTCGTCACCAACCAGTTGCACCTTACTCCCAATCTCGTCGGTAAGCAACTTCCAGCCATCCCAATCGTCTTCGGCCATGCCATCTTCTATCGAGATAATGGGATAGCGGTTGGCCCAATCTTTCCAGAAAGCCACCATTTGCGACGCGGTTAACTTTTCGCCCGTCGATTTGTGGAAATGATACCGTTTCTCCTCGGGAAGATAAAACTCGGAAGAGGCCGGGTCGAGCGCAATACAGACATCCGAACCCGGTTTGAGCCCCGCCTTCTCTATCGCCTCCAAAATCACCTGAACCGCCTCCTCATTCGACTGCAAATCGGGAGCAAATCCCCCCTCATCGCCCACATTTGTAGAGTACCCGCGCTTCTTCAACACACTTTTCAACTGATGAAACACCTCAGCACCCATACGGAGTCCCTCCGAAAATGAGGGTGCCCCAACGGGCATAATCATAAACTCCTGGAAATCGATCTTATTATCGGCATGCGAACCGCCGTTAATAATATTCATAAGCGGAATAGGCAGCGTGGTAGCCTGTACCCCGCCTACATACCTGTATAACTCCTGTCCGGTAAACTGCGCACCCGCCTTTGCAACCGCAAGCGAAACGCCTAATATGGCATTTGCCCCGAGCGAACCCTTATTATCAGTACCGTCAACCTCAATCATCTTCTTATCGATGGCACGTTGCTCGGTAACAAACATTCCCTGCAACTCCTCGTTCAGCACCGTATTCACATGATGCACCGCCTTCAAAACGCCCTTCCCGTTAAACCGGGCGGGGTCGCCATCACGTAACTCAAGCGCCTCATGTACCCCTGTCGATGCCCCCGAAGGCACAATAGCACGCCCAACACTGCCTCCGGATGTAATCACATCCACCTCGATAGTAGGATTCCCTCTGGAATCAAGTAACTCTCTTGCCTGAACCTTAACAATTTGTCCCATATAGTATCATTTTACACAAAAAACGTTCGATGGCGCTACAAATATAGCAGCCTGTAAAAAAGGAACAAACAATCGGCCAATATGTTCACGTCACAATAAGGCAGAATGAAGGCGCAGAAGAGAGCCAATGAAAAGGGGGCCACCTCCTTTCGGAAGGGCCCCCTCTATCGGGTAGACCGAATTACTCGGCAGAAGCTTCGGGAGTAGTTTCAGCTTTAGGTGCAGCTTCAGCTTTGGGGGTCGATTTCTTTCCGGCACGACGAGTAGTGGCCTTAGCCTTGGGCTTAACCTCTTTGGCCGTAACATAGGTGGCGTTGAAATCAACAAACTCCATCATACACATCTCGGCGTTATCGCCTTCGCGAAAACCGGTTTTAAGAATACGAACATATCCACCCGGGCGTGATGCCACCTTAGGTGCAATTTCACGGAAAAGCTCCGTAACGGCCTCCTTATCCTGAAGATGGCTAAAAACCGTTCTGCGGGAATGGGTGGTATCGTTCTTCGAACGGGTAACAAGAGGCTCTATGTACATCCGAAGCGCCTTGGCTTTGGCCGTAGTGGTAGAAATTCTCTTATGAATAATCAATGAAGCAGCCATATTGGCCAACATGGCTTTTCTATGCGAACTCGTTCGGCCGAGGTGATTGATTTTCTTTGAATGTCTCATTGCGCAGTTTATTCCTTGTCTAATTTATACTTACTAATGTCCATGCCGAAACTGAGATTCATGGAATCTAACAACTCATCGAGTTCGGTCAACGACTTCTTTCCAAAATTGCGGAACTTCAACAAATCGTTCTTGTTGAACTTCACCAGCTCGCCCAGAGTCTCCACTTCGGCAGCTTTCAAACAGTTGAGCGCTCTCACCGAGAGATCGAGATCTACTAACTTGGCCTTCAGCAGCTGACGCATATGTAATACCTCTTCGTCAAACTCCTCACCCGCAAACTTCTCTTCCGAATCGAGGGTAATCTTCTCGTCCGAAAAGAGCATAAAGTGATAAATCAAAATCTTAGCCGCCTCCTTTAATGCCTCTTTCGGATGAATAGAAGAGTCGGTTGTAATTTCGATAATCAACTTCTCATAGTCGGTCTTCTGCTCAACACGGTAATTTTCTACCGAAAACTTCACATTCTTAATGGGAGTATAGATGGCATCAAGTGCAATTACACCCAACTCCTCACTCACCGGCTGATTCTGATCGGCAGGTACATATCCGCGACCGCTACCAATAGTCATCTCGGCCTTAAACTTCACCGAAGGATCCATGTTGCAAAGCACAAGCGAAGGATTCAACACTTTATACCCGGTGAGGAACTTATCGAGATCGCCGGCAGTAAGGGTAGACTGACCACTAATAAAAAGCGTGAACTTCTCAGGATCGGGACTCTCGGACAGTTTCTTCAGGCGAACCTGCTTCAGATTCAACACGATATCGGTTACATCTTCAAGAACACCGGGGATAGTAGAAAACTCATGGTCAACCCCCTCAATCTTCACCGTAGTAATGGCAAAACCTTCCAGCGACGAAAGCAGAATTCTTCGCAGGGCATTCCCTACCGTGATGCCATACCCGGGCTCTAACGGACGGAACTCAAACTTTCCGTAGTTCTCCGTTGCCTCAAGCATGATGACCTTATCCGGTCTTTGAAAAGCTAAAATTGCCATAACTAATTATTTAGAGTACAATTCAACAATCAACTGCTCCTTGATGTTCTCAGGGATATCTTCTCTCTCAGGGAGGGTCAGGAAAGTACCCATCATAAGCGAAGCATCCCAGGTCAACCAAGAATATCTGGACTGACGGGCAGAGGCTACTGAATTGACAACCACTTCAAGGGCTTTCGATTTCTCGCGAACAGCCACCTTATCGCCCGGACGAACCTGGCAAGAGGGAATATTCACTACCGAACCATTGAGCGTAATGTGACCATGATTTACCAACTGACGAGCAGCAGCACGAGTGGGAGCAATGCCCAACCGGAACACCACATTGTCGAGGCGCGACTCCAACAACTGGAGCAACACCACACCCGTAATTCCCTGGGAGCGTTGTGCCTTCAGAAAGAGATTCGAGAACTGACGCTCCAAAACCCCGTAAGTGTATTTAGCCTTCTGCTTTTCGAGAAGCTGGGTTCCATATTCCGATGTCTTCTTCCTTTTCTTATTCAAACCGTGCTGGCCCGGAGGGAAATTCTTTTTTTCGAAATATTTATCGGCACCGTAAATCGGCTCACCGAATTTCCTCGCAATCTTAGTTGTAGGACCCGTATATCTTGCCATTTCTTTCTATAATTAAATTGATCTATTCTTAAACTCTTCCTTGGCGCGAATGTCTCACGACTTCAACAAACCGGAATTAGACTCTTCTCCGTTTGGGAGGTCTGCAACCATTATGAGGCAGCGGAGTAACGTCAACAATCTCCATCACCTCTATACCAGCGCCGTGCATGGTACGAATGGCCGATTCACGACCGGAACCCGGACCCTTCACATAGACCTTAACCTTACGCAAACCAAGATCATAAGCAACCTTAGCGCAATCGGCAGTAGCAGTCTGTGCAGCATACGGTGTATTCTTCTTTGAACCCTTAAAGCCCATCTTCCCGGCCGAAGACCAAGAGATAACCTGCCCTGTACTATTGGCCAGAGTAACGATAATATTGTTGAACGAGGAGTGAATATGAGCCTGACCCACAGGCTCCACTTTGACAACTTTCTTCTTCGTTGTACCAGTCTTTTTTGCCATAATTCTATGTATCTAACAATTATTTGGTCGCTTTCTTCTTATTTGCAACTGTCTTCTTCTTTCCCTTGCGCGTACGGGCATTGTTCTTGGTGCTCTGACCTCTCACAGGCAAGCCCAGACGATGACGAACACCCCGGTAGCATCCAATATCCATAAGACGTTTGATGTTGAGCTGAACCATAGAACGCAA
>JBFWIG010000087.1:0-8996 GCA_050256115.1 Bacteroidales bacterium
CACAAAGTCTTCGGTTCCCAGGATGAGATCGTCTATTCTGGCTGTAATCCAGATACGTGCAGTGGACATATCGCGGAGTTCGTTCCGCGCTCCGCTCCTGACCATCAACGCTCCATCGCGGATACGGAAAAATTCGGTATCGTTACCCGAGAGTTCGAAGGTACAATCTTCAAGATAGCGGCCATCGGAATATCGCCATTGCAGTTGGCCCAGTGAGCGAGGCCCGTCGGAGGGGTTGTAGGTGTAGTTTCTGAGCAGAATGTGGCGGAAAGTGGTTCCGGAAAGGGTGGCCGGGAGCAAAAATGTTGCAAGAAACAGAAGAGCCAGGTAGCGTTTAATGGAATGCATGATTCGGGAGATAATTAAAATGGATAACCAATGGTAATATGATATACCAACCCCTTAAGGAAGTTGGGGACGTTAAAATAGGAACTGTTTCCCTCCACCCGGTAGGGGGCATGGAGGGGAACCCCAATATCGCCTCGCAACACGAGGTAGGTGATGTCGTACCTCAACCCGAAACCGGTACTCACGGCCACCGCTTTGCCCAATTCCCTAAGTGTAAGTGTGGCTCCCGGCCGGTTTGCGTCGTTGCGCAACAGAAAGATATTGCCCGCATCGGCAAAGATTGCGCCGTTTAGCCCACTACTCATGCGGAACCGATATTCCAGATTCATCTCCAGTTTAAAGTCGCCGGTCTGGTCGAGATAGGCTCTGCTGTTATCGCCGGCAGGATGGAAACTGCCCGGCCCGATGGAGCGGATTACAAAGCCCCTGATGCTGTTTGGACCCGCACTGTAAAACTGTTCGGAGTAGGGCATCACCCGCGAATTGCCGTACGAGAAACCCACACCGGCAAAGAGCCTGGCAACCAAAAGCGAAGTGGTAGAGAGACGTCGGTAGAATCGGAGATCGGACGAAAGTTTGAGAAATTGTGTATAGGGGTCGCCAAAGAGGGTATACTGATTGTTGTCGTTTTTCTGAGAAGCCCCCAATAGTCGTTGTGCCCCGTTCAGCAGGTTACCTGCCGAGGTGAAGCGGGCCTGCCAGTAGAGTCTGTTGGTAAGCCTCCGCCGGTTGGTCTGGTCGAGCGTATAGCTGTATTGTAAAGAAGGGATGAATTGATTTTTGAAACTGAGCGCGATGGAGGGGTTGTCGATACTGGCCTGCCTGAACGATTCGGAGGTGTGGCTGATTCGGGAGTAACTGAGCCTGACAGGGGTAAAGGCGTGCAGTGCATCGGCTGTAAAGCGCCATTCGTAGGTGAGCCCACCTTCGATACCCAGCATGTCGAAATAACCCCCTCTGCGTAAAAAGTTGACGCCGCTCTGTATGATGGTGGCAGGATCGTCGGTAGGTCGCTTGAATTTTCGGCCGGCAAAGGAGATACGGGGAATGTGAAGCCTCCCGGAGAGCGAATAGGCCTGAGAGTTTATCTGTTCACCGCCCCCGCCTCCCATTTGCCATTCGTACGAGCCGTTGGCCTCGACCGAGAGCCGTTCGCCCCCTTTAAAGAGGTTGTATTGGGTGAATCCCAGCGATAAGCCCGGACCCATGAAGTTGTTGCTGAGCGTACTTACCCCCACCTCGGCAAAGGCCTCAACAGCCAATTTCTCAGCAGCATTAATCTTCACACTGAGAAGCGAAAGCGAGTCGGTTTTCTCCTCTGTTAACTGGATGTTGGTGTAACTGAAAAGTCCCAATTGATTCAGTTTTGATTGGGTCAGATAGTGGGTGTTTATCCGATAGGGGTCTTTCTGCTTCAGCCGTATTGCACTATATATCAGGTCGGGACGAACGGGTAGCTTTCCTTTGTAGTAGATGTCCATCTCCTTGTAGTGGAAGCGTTTTAGCGGAAGAGCCCGCTCATTGTCGAAGGTAAACGAGATGCTGTCGATGGTCCAGGGCAGCGCCGCCTTGGCAGGCATATTGGTTTTTCGAATCAGAGCCAGCTCTACCTGTTTGGGATAGAGCGTGGTATCGGCCAAAAATTCGAGGTACTCAGGCCTGAAGTAGTAATAGCCTCTATTTTGGAGGTAGGTGGTAATCCGGGTTCGTTCTTCCGACAGCAGGCTTAATCGGTAAGGCTCACCCTCCTTCAGCTGACTGCGGCGACGCGTTACTTGAATGATACTGTCTATAGGAGTTGTAGGGAGGGGTGATGTAATAGCGTGTAGGGTATAGGGGGGGGTAAGATGCACCTGATAGCCTATCTTAACCTTTTTGGGATTGAGCTTTGCAGGGTGGCGAGTGAAGCTCACTGTCGACCGAAAGTGTCCGTTGTTGTAAAGCTCGTTTTGCAGTTTGGCTGCCCGGGCAACCGGATTAACCTGCGAAATCAATACCGGAGCCAGACCAAATTGCCTTCGGAACCAACCGGCGATGCCCTTTTCGCGGCCGGAATCGCAATAGTTGTAAATCCAGAGCCGTATGGGCAGAGGGCTACGGAGGCGAGTGCCCATAAGGGGGCTGGTGGGGGGCGTTGAAAGGAGTGAGCGAACCATGAGGTTTGTAGAGATGTTGTACGATGTCTCCTCCTTGGTTCGGATCACCTCAATTTTTTTGATACCTGTATACATCTCCTCTCCCTCAGGCAGAAACCGGGTGTTAGAACAGCCCGGTGCCAGGGTAAGAAGTACCCCCGCCAGCAGACCCGACCAGAGATCACGGAATCGGGCCTTGCCCGGAGAAAAGGAGCTTTGCTTACTCATTGCCGGAGCCGTTTAAGGGGGTTGAGGGTTCCGCTTTTTTTTGCCGGTTTCGGAAGATATCCGAAAATCGGGGATATTGTTTCCGATGCATAAGGCTGATGCCGGTTTCGATGATTTCGCCTTCGAGCAGATTCTCGTAGTTTGCCTGGCGGAAGAGCCGCAAGAACAGGGTGCCGCTGGTATTCAGCACATATTCGAGCGATATATCGTCGATGAGATTGTTTCGGCTCTCTACCAACGGATCGTCGTAGGTAGAAACCTTTCCTCCAACTCTCAGACTGGCCCGGTTGTTCAGAAACGTTTTAGAGATTTTGTAAGAGTAATCGGTGCCCTGCCCGGGCGTTTCGGCACCACTGGCAGTGTGTGAATCGACACCGAAGGAGAGATCGACCCCCTTCACCGTTTGCCGGGCCAGTTTATTTAATTGGTTCTCCATGAATGCGTTGATGGCCGAGCCGGCCTCGTTGTTTTTGGTTGAGGCGCCCGAGAGATCGTAGCTTCCGTATACCAGAAGACTAACGGCCTGTCGCTGCTTCTCTTCGGGAGTGGCTGTGGCCAGTTGGTTTTGGATGGCCAGGTCGGCCGGCGCCTGTACATCGAAAGTCACTGTGGGTTGCTGCAGGGAGTTCTGCATGCGAAGAAATACGTTAAAGCTAACAGGCCTGGCCATGCGGTCTTGTTGTTCTACGTTGGCTTTCACCACCTTTACGGCCGCAAGATTCAGGTCGGGATTCATGGGCATCCCTGTCCAGGTGATGGTGCTGTTTTTTACTACGGAGGCGTTAACAAACGGTTTGTACTCCAGATTGCCCCCCTCCAGCGTATAGGTTCCGGTGAGCGATGCAACCGATTGGGGCGAGAGGTGGTAATAGAGCGTTCCTCCCCCCTGAACTGTGGCTCTGTTTCCCTTATCTCCTGCAAAGATGAGTGTGAAGGAGGCGTCCTTCTCAATCTGTAACTGTGCAGTCAGCTCCATCCCCCCTGTATAGGTGTCGGGAACCGCACTGTAGAGTTTTCGTATCCCGGCCGTATCGCTGAGCGCAATAAACTTCACAATCTCGTGGTCGTTTTCGGGATCCAGGTTTTCGCGCATCACATAGGTTACCCGGGTTCCCCTAAGTAGGTGTAGAGTGCCTCGAACCACCGGAGCCGTTATGTTTCCCCTTATCTGCGCCGAGATATCGGCAAGTGCCCTGCCGGTGGCAATCGCTTTTGTGTTGTTTTGGGGCACATTGATAAGTTGAAAATTCTTTGCATCGAGCGTCAGATTGAGCGCAGATGCCCCTGTGAAGCCTGCGCTCCCTTTTACAGTGAGTACCCTCCCGGCGGCATCGGTTAGCCGGAACGACCCCAAAGAAAGCGTCGAGTTTTTGAGGGAGAGCGAATCAGAACTTAAGGTATAATCGGCAAGCGTGGGCACCACGCGCAGCTTTGCTTCACGAAACCGAATGGCCCCCTCCAGATTGGGGGCATTAACCGAACCTGTGAGGGAGAGCTCTCCCAGTAGAGATCCGGCAAAGGTGGCGTAGTCGGCCGAAAAGGCATTGGCTGTGGCAAGGGGAAGATCTGAGAGCGTCAACCTCAGTTGCAGTGCGCTGTCGGGCAGTAGCGGCCGGTACCACCCCTCGGCCCGGAGAGCCTCCCGGTTGTTGATGAGGACTAACGATCTGATTTGGTGTGCCATATCGGGGGTTCTCCGATGGGTTATCTGCATATCGATATCACCAACAGGGCGGTTGAGATACCGAAAACCGGCAATGCCCAGTGTGCCTTCAATTCCCATGCTCCCGGGAGATGAAACATAGAGACCATCGGCGTGCAATTCGCCCGATAATGTCTCCATTCCGGGAACAAGTGAAAAGAGCTGCTGAAGCTTCAGTCCACTTATGCTCATTGAGATAGCACTGTTATCCAGGCTGTCTCTCTGAAGATCGCGAAGGGTTACCCGGAGGGTTTCGCCTGCTAGTATGAGGTTTCCGGAGAAGCGTTTCGGAGTGTGCCACGAAAGATGGTTATTGTTGTTGACCCGGCAAACTTGGCCGCCTATAATCGGTTCGGGGTTGGTTATGCGAGTGGTAACCACAGAGTCGTAGGTTTGGGTAAGGGTCTCGATGTGGAACAGGGGAGTGCCTTTTGCGTCGATAAAGCGGAATCGGGCCGCAAGTGCGCCCGGGGTGAGGGAGCCTGAAAGCCCCACCGCCGAAAAGTACGCACTGTTGTGGGGCAGGCTGGCTAACCGGAGATTGAATCCGGCAGCCTGTGTGATGGCTTCGAACCGCAGTAGGGCACTGTCGATGGGAATTCCGTTTACTGTGAGGCCTGTGATCAGGCCGGAACCGCTGAATCCTTCCGGTTGCAGGCTCCCTCCCTGCAGGGAGATCTGATTCCAGAGAATGCTGTCGGGGCGGAGAAAGTGGGCCAGAAGGTTGTTCTTGCGCGCATTGAAGGAGAAGCGGAAGGGCGCAGCAAGCTGAAGGGGTAAGGGGTTGTTACCCTTCCACCAGCCTGAGAGCGAATCGGCAAGTAGGGTTGTCTGCTTTGCCACAGCCACCATCCCCGTGTCGGCCGATGCCGTAAGCGTGAGATCGCCCGAACGGAGCAGGAGTTCTGTATTCTGAGGGTTTGTAGAAAAATGGGCGTCGAAGGCCGGTAATCTCCTGATTTTTTGCTGTAGGGTGAGTGTTGAGGCAGGGGCCGAAAGAGCCACACGGAGGCGTGAATCGCCCTTCCGCTGCGCCTCTAATCGGAGCGATCCACTTACGATGAGGTTGGAGGGTGAGAGGCCAAGGAGACCGAAGGAGAGTTCCGGCATTTCGAAATGGGCCAGCAGGGTTTGCAGGGTGTCGGCCAGGGTTCCCGTCATCTTCCAGGAGGCCTGCACCAAACTGTCGAGGCTCTCGCCGCTAAAGGTGTAGGATCCCTCCTGCAACGCTCCCTCCAGATACACCCCCCGGAGGTTTCTGCCTCTAAACGCAACAGGTCCCAGGGTTCCTTCTGCGGCCATTTGCCACTGCCTCGGATTGGGAAGCTTGGCTTCCCCATGCAGATGAAGCTGACCCGAAACCGTTCCGAAGTCGCTTCCCGTGAAAAGTTGTTCTATCTGTGCCGAATCTACGGTGAGCCGAAGGTCGTAGGCCTTCAGTGCCGGTTGTACCGATCCGATTACTGAAGTTTTGCCGGCCAACAGCTCCGCCTGTAGATCTACAAGAAATGTGCCCCTCACTCCGTCGGCCGAGGCCTGTATTTTAAGCGTGGGGGGAATGGGGAGCCCTGTGTCTATGTTTGCCAGTTGCATTACCCAATCGGACCAGGGGCCCTTTATAAAATCAGCTTTCAGGTGCATACTCCCCGTTAATCTTTGGAGGTTGCTCTTTGCGCCATCCGGCAGGGAGAGGCTGCCATCTGCTTCGATCCGCAAAAAGCCGGGCCACTCTAAATGGAGCCGGTTCAGAATCGGAAAGGATCGGGATCCTTCCCAGAGGGATTGCAGAGAGAACGTTCCGTTTTTCCCGACAATCGAATCGGAAGGGAGGGGCAGGTTAGCAAAGTGCGCCATATCGGCAAAGGCAATCTGCATATCGACATTGCCCGAAAAGGGCATTGATGATTCGGCGGGGGCGGTTTTTGCGGGGATCGACAGCGCAATGTGTGCGTAACTATCGCGGCTTTTGATGCGGAGATTATCTACGGCCACACCCACAGAATCGTAATGGAAGGTGCCGGAAAGCTTCTGTAGCACAAATCCATGCATCTCTCTCAGCGAGAAATCGTTGATAATGGCCCCCGCCCCGTGTTCGTTGAAGTGCAGTTGTTCGCTTGCTAAGCGGATGTTGTCGAAGTGTATCGGGAAAGGGTGAAGGTAGGAGGGTGCGATGTTGTTTGGGGAGCTATTTTCGGGGGCATCCAGATGCAGGGAATTCTCTCTGAACAAAATTTTGTTGATGCGCACAGAGGCTGTAGCTGCAATATCCTTTTCTGCTTTCGGAGATGAGGCAGGCGGTTGTATGGAGAAGAGGCTGTTTCTTATCTCTACCTCGTCTAGCCCAAGTCTGAGCGAGTCGGCGGCGTATGTGCCCTTTCCCAGTTGCGCATAGGATAAGAGAACCTGATAGCGGGCTCCGGAAGAGAGGTCGTTATAGAGGCCTTCGCTTTGGCGGATTTGCACGCTGTTAAAGGTGATGGTTTTGGGAAACTCGCTACTGCTTTGGGTCGAATCCCGGCCCGAATGCACTTTTTCTGCATCAAACCAAAGTTTATCGACCAGCACTTGGCCCACTTCTATCGAACCGTTATGTTGGGAGAGGCGGATGTCGGTGACCGAAAGCGTTGCAACCCGGAGATTGAGGCTAAACCCTGCCAAAGAATCGTTTAAGCGAACAGAGGCATTCTCCAGCCCTGCCGCCTTTACGCGGAGGCTTTGCTCTGTGAGGAGGGGCCATAGCGCCACCCGAAGTTTCAGCTTTTCGGCATAGAGCAGGGTGTCGGTTGGCGCTCGCATTACCACCAATTTCTGCAAAGCTATTCTTGCAGGGAACTGCAACGAAAATTGTTCGAGCCGGAGATCCAATTGAAACTGTTTCCTGGCAAAAGCAAGGGCCTCATTTTTAGCCTTCTCTTGCACTACAGGGAGATACAGGAGCATGGTAGCTGTCAGAACCATGGCTGCAACTACGATCCCTATCAGGGCCACTATCTGAATGAATCCCTTTATCTTCACCCTATTCCGAGATCTTTTTTCCAATCTACAATGATACCTATTTGTAGCCAGATTCCCTTTTGGAGGAGGCGGCTAATTAGCATCGGGTAAAGATTTTTTCGCAGTTCTGTAGCATTGTGCCAAAATAATCTATCTTTGCCCTCCGTTTGCACTTTTTTATTTCCGGGGTGTAGCGCAGTTGGTTAGCGTACCTGCTTTGGGAGCAGGTGGTCGCCCGTTCGAGTCGGGCCACCCCGACAGATTTTTCGATCTCAAAAAAAGCACCTCTATTTTTCGGGGTGCTTTTTTTTTGTGATCCATAAACTTTCTCTATCTTGTGCTACTACTGACTACTGCTGATTTTTACTACTTCTTCTATGCAAACCATCCATTCTCCGGCCTTTTTTCGGTTATTGTACCGACGACTGCCTGCACCAACAGCACTATATTCGCCTGAGGGTATTATGTTTAGCGCCAATGAGGCGTATAGCGCTATGTTGGGGCTTCCGCCCGATTATTTCGATGGCCTTTTAGAAACGCCTCATCCGGATCATACCCTGCAGGAAGGCTTTTTTGTGTTGCCCGTCGAGGATACAGCGCAGATTCGGACATTGCTGGAGAGTGGTGCCGGTTCGGCTACATTTGTCTCTTCACGGCTGCATAAGGAGCGAGGCCTGGTAAAGGTAGAGGTCACTGCGGTGCCGGTATCAGACGCAAACGGGAAGCCGGAGGCTGTGGTGATGCAGTTTTTGCCTCTGGCCAAGCGTGAGGAGGAGGTTTCGTCCAGTCGTCGCATCTTTCTATTGGAGAAGCTGCTGAAAGAGGTTCCGCTCAATATCTACTTTAAGGATAAGGAGAGCCGGTTTTTGTTGGCCAGTCGCTCTATGTGTGAGCTTTGCGGGGTAGACGATCTGGCGGGAATGTCGGATTTTGATCTCTTCACCTCCGAGCATGCTCAGCAGGCATACGACGATGAACAGCAGATTATGCAAACGCTTCAACCTATGGTGAGGGAGGAGCGCGAAACCTGGAGCGACGGAACTATCTCCTGGGTGATGTCGTCGAAGCTCCCCCTGTTCGATGAGAGCGGTCGTTTAATGGGTACCTATGGCGTTTCGAAAGATATTACAGAACTGAAGCTGGCCGAACAGCAGGCAAAGGAGGCCGGCGATGCGCTTTCAGCCAAGAACGAGGAGTTAGAGCTGGCGATGGAGGCGCTGAAAAAGACCCAGAATAAGTTGGTCTTTTCAGAAAAGATGGCCGCGTTAGGCGGAATGATCGGAGGGATAGCGCACGAGATTAATACTCCGCTGGGAGCTATCAATGCCAGTGCCTCAAATATTCAGGGGGTTGTAAAGGCCATCAATGATGATCTTCCATGGGTGATGGGAAATTGCAGCAGGGAGGAGTTGGATTGGCTCTTCGGCCTCTTTTCGAAGAGTCCCGGCAGGAGTACCGCGGTGTTTACCAAAGAGGAGCGGCAGCAAAAGCGCGAAATTGCTGCAAAACTGGAGCTTTGGGGGGTTGATGGAGCCTCGCAGATTGCCGAGTTGTTGGTTTCGATGGGGGTGGGAGCCGGAGTGGAGGCT
>JBFWIG010000088.1:0-8993 GCA_050256115.1 Bacteroidales bacterium
AGGAGATCTGTGCGGCCGACCGGGTGATGATTGTGAAGAACAACTACAGTTGGATTCCCGAAAATGAAAAACTCAATTTTCTGGCCAACGGCGATATCGCAACACTCCGTCGAATTGGCAAGTATGAGGAGCGATATGGTTACCGTTTCCTGAATGTCGATCTCGAGTTGCCCGATTACGCCAACTACGAACTATCCTGTAAAGTACTGCTTAACACGCTCTCCATGGAGAGTCCTTCGCTTTCGTCGGAGCAGAGTAAGGATTTCTTCTTTGCTGTGGCCCAAGATTATGCCCACCTGCATGGCCCCGATCGCTGGAAAGCAGTACGGGCCGACCCCTTCTATTCGGCGGTGCAGATCAAGTTTGCCTATGCGGTAACCTGTCACAAGGCACAGGGCGGTCAGTGGAAGGCGGTCTATGTAGATCAGGGTTGGTTTGCCGACGATATGCTCAACCGCGAATACCTTCGTTGGCTTTATACTGCGGTTACCCGGCCGGTAGAACAGCTCTATCTGGTAAATTTCGACCCCCGCTTTCTTCAGCACGAATCAACTGAGTAGAAGCGGGGGCCGGAATGGGAATGTGAATGGGAATGCGGAGCCTCTCTGGCCTCAGCAAAAGGGATTAGAGATCCAGTTTTTTGCGAATCTCTTTGGGAAGCGCATCTTTATGCAGCACAATATTCATGGTTTTGTACTTGACAAAGGTTTCCGAAGCGTAGAGAAGCCCTTTGTAGGGGCCACTTTCGCCCCATGAGTTTTTCACCAGGTAATATTTGGTGCCGTGCTGATCTTTGGCGATCCCGAAAATCTGCATGCCGTGGTCGTCGGTGGTCTGGTAGTTGTCGTAGGCCTCCTGACGAATTTCGGGGGTAATCACCTTTTCGGCGTTCGGATTCGATGCCTGATTCTTGGCTTCGGCCTCTTTTTGGGCTGCGCTCAGACCCTCCCAGCGGGCCCGGTCTGAACCGGTCAGGTTTACCGGATCGACAGCAGCTACGCGGGCAATCGAGTTTTTAAAACCAGATTCGCTCACATCCGCACCCCAGGCAATGGTGTAACCCTTCTCAATGGCATAGTCGAACACCTGCATAAACTCATCGAGGGGCAGATTGTAGGAGTGACTCCAGCGCCAGTTGTCGGGAATCTCCAGGGCAAACGTGCTGTAAAAAGGGTGATGGGTATAGGAGGTTAGCGAAACGTAATTGTCGGGATTAAGATCCAGATAGTTAGCAAAAGATTTAGGGGTATACTCCTTTCCGTTATAGCTGAATTTCTCGGGGGCCTTGCCCAGATAGGCTTCGATAATTCCTCTGAACCCCTCTTTCCAGGCCGGCGAAAGTTTTCCGTTTTTATTGCCCACAATCGATTTTACGTATGCAGCGGCCGCTTCGTCCATTTCGCCGTGTACATGCATCGTTTCGCCATAATTAAGTCCCTTCATTTCGGTCTCGGGCACTACCCCTGCTTCGCGGATGGTTTCGAGCACATCGTGAAACGAACCCCCTCCGGCAAAGGTGAGATTGCCATGCAGACGCACATACTTCTCGGCCTTGCCCAGATAGCAGTTGTGCACCACGAACATTTCGGAGAGATCGAATTCGGGTTTGCCCATGCGAATCAGCTCCGATTCCAGGAAGCCGATGCCCGAAAAGCTCCAGCAGGTTCCTGAACGGTTCTGATTTTTTACCGGGGTAATTTTGTTCTCTTTTACCGTGGTAAACTGAAACCCGCCTGCCGGGGTTTGCGAAGCCAGAAAGCCCGACGTGATCAGGGCCAACACAAGGGCAAGTAATATTCTTTTTAACATAACGGGACGATTAGAATGAATGGTTAATTAATGAATGGTGAATGGTGAATGGTTAATGGTTAATTGGTGGATGGTGGGGTTATTCCAGAAGATCGGGTCGGAGACGTCGGGTTCTTTCCAGCGCCTGATCAAACCGCCACTTCTCTTTGGCGGCATCGTTGCCTCCCAAGAGCACCTCCGGAACCGTCCATCCGTTAAATTCGGCGGGTCGGGTATAAACGGGAGGGGCCAGCAGCTGATCCTGAAAGGAGTCGGAGAGGGCCGAAGATTCGTCGCTCATGGCACCCGGAATGAGCCGGACAACGGCATCGGTCATCACGGCTGCTGCCAGTTCGCCTCCGGTAAGCACATAATCGCCAATCGATATCTCTTTGGTAATCAGATGGTCGCGAACTCTTTGATCGATGCCTTTGTAGTGGCCGCAGAGAATGATAATATTCTGCAGCGTAGAGAGACGGTTAGCCTCTTTTTGGGCAAACGTCTCCCCGTCGGGCGAGGTATAGATGATTTCGTCGTATTCTCGTTGACTTTTGAGAAAGGTGATGGCATCGAAAATGGGTTTTACCCGCAATACCATGCCGGCCTCTCCGCCAAAGGCGTAGTCGTCTACCCGCTTGTGTTTATCGTCCGAGAAACTCCGCAGCGGATGGATCTGAATATCTACCAACCCTTTGCTACGGGCTCTCTGAATAATAGAGTGGTTAAACGGCCCTTCCAACAGTTCGGGAAGTACTGTGATGATATCAATGCGCATGCAACAGCCTAACATAAAAGAGTTTCAAAGCTACACATTTCTGTCTGCTTTTCCTACTCCGCCAGGTTGGTTTTGATCTTTTCAATGAAGCGATGCAGCGACTCGGTATCCTTCTGCTTTACCAACTGCAGTAACACTTCCAGCTCTTCGCGAATCTTCTCGATTTGGGGAAGGGTGTTTGGACTGAAGAGAATCTCCGAGAGCAGATAGGGATCTTCGGCCAGCAAGCCCCGGGCAATGGCCATATGCTTCTTAAAGGTGGTGCCGGGCGCCTCCTGATGTTTCATACAGGCACCAAATACCAGCGTAGAAACAAAGGGGATAGAGAGCGAGTAGGCAGTGGTCTGGTCGTGCTCCTCGAAGGTGTATTCGTAGAGGTTGAGGTTCAGCGTTTGGTAAAAGGTCCGGAAGAAGGCCTTTCCCTCTTCGTCGCCCTCTTTGATGAGAATGGCGCTTTGCGAGCTGAGCTCTTTCAGATTGCCAAAGGTGGGGCCAAACATCGGATGCGACGAAACAAAGCGGCGACCGCAATGGGTGTAAAACTCCGGAAGTCCGGTCTTTACCGAAGTGATATCGCTGATGATGCAGCTCTCGGGCAGATAGGGGAGAATCTCGTTAAAGGCCTTTATCGTGTTTTGTAAGCTTACCGCGTTGATTACCAATTCGGGACGGAAGGCTTCAATCTGTTCGAGGCTTACAAAACGGTGGGTATTGAAGAAGTAGCGGAGTTTCGATTTATTCCGGTCGAACACGGCCACATCATGTTGCAGACAGAGCGATTCAACCATCCAGGCACCCATATTGCCGGCGCCAATTACCAGAATTTTCATAGAGAACAGATAAGAGAGTGGAGTGTATCAGGATAGAGATGAAGAAGAGAGACAAAATGAGATTTAGCGTTGCGCCGGCGACCACGGTTTTTGTGATTGACGAATCAGCCAGAGGTCGGCCAGGCCGATGGCGGTCATGGCTTCAAGAACTGGCGGAACCCGCAGTGAGATACAGGCGTCGTGCCGGCCTTCTACTTTGAGCGTCTGCACCTTACCTGATGGGAAGTGCATGGTCTCCTGTGGGCGGCCAATGGAGGAGGTGGGTTTTACGGCAATTCTAAAGTAGAGTTCATTGCCGTTGCTGATGCCGCCGTTAACCCCTGCTGCATGGTTGGTTCGGGTGGTTCCGTCGAGGCCGATAATCGGGTCGTTGTGTTCCGATCCCCGCATGCGTGCGGCGCCAAAACCGGTGCCAAATTCAATGGCCCGAACGGCCGGAATAGAGAAGACCAGGTGGCTGATTACAGCCTCAACGCTGCCAAAGAAGGGTTCGCCCAAACCAACAGGGAGGCCGTTAATCCGGCACTCCAGCAGCCCGCCCAGTGAGTCGTGGTCTGCAATGGCTTGATCGAGAAGCTCTTGCCATTGGCTCTCTCCGCCAATTTCGAGAATCGATGCCTGAACCGAAATCGGGGCGATAATCTTTTTGGCCACGACCCCGGCAGCAGTAATGGCCGAGGTGAGTCGACCCGAGAAGTGTCCGCTGCCACGAAAGTCGTCGAATCCGAAATATTTGTGCATGGCGGTGAAATCGGCATGACCGGGACGGGGAAACTCTCTGAAGCGGCCGTAATCGCTCGATCGGGTGTTTTTGTTTTCGATAAAGAGGGTGAGGGGAGCCCCGGTGGTTTTACCCTCAAAGCATCCGGTGAGGATTTTAGGCAGATCCTCTTCGGTACGCGGGGTGGTGCCTCTGGCGCCGCTTTTGCGCCGTTGCATATCGGTGAGGAACTCCTCCTCCGAGAGCGGCATGCCCGGAGGGCAGCCGTCGAGGGTAATACCCACGCCGTTCCCATGCGATTCGCCAAAAATAGAAACGATAAAAAGTCGTCCAAATGTGTTCATTCCTTTATAGATATGTGGCTGGGGAACAAGCGCCCCGCGCCTGTTAAAAAGGTCAGGTATTCCGTGGATTTACCACTGCGTAGATGGCCTCAAGTTGTGAGGCGGTAAACTGTCCGGGAGCGGTTTCGGTTCCCTCTCCGGCCGAGGCGTAGGTAAAATCGGCACCCAGCAGGGGAGCCGCCAACCGTGAAATGCGCCCCTCCGTCCCCATGGCAAAAGCGAGTAAACGATCAAAATCGTCGTAGAGCGAGAGAATGCGTGCCGAGTCGGCCTTGGTGTTGGCCATTGTGGCCAGTTTTACCCGGTCGGCCCCCATGTTAAACGACTGGCGGATAATCCGGCATAAGGTTTCCCGGTTGGGGGTCTGCTTAAAGTCGTGATAGGAGATCATCACTTTACACCCTTTGCTGCGTGCCAGTTTTACCAGAGGTTCTCTGAAGACCGGTACCGACTCATATTCGATGTCGACATACGAGGCACCCGCCTGAATGGCCTGCGATAGCTGTTCCATTCGTTTTTCGGGGCTGTAGGCTCCCGGCCTGCAGGTGGCCACCCAGCAGCGTGCTTTTTGGGATATTGCCGCCATATCGTCGGCGGTAAGGTCCAGCAGGTCGAGACGGATCTCAACCACATGGAAATCCGAAACCAGGCTCAGGCAGGCATCGCGGTCCATATTGGCAATACTGACACAAATCATAGTAGCTATAGGGTAGATTGAACAACGTTTTGGAACAGCGATGGCAACTCCTGTACAGGAACTTTATGGATTACGGTGGCGCCTATCTGTTGCAAAAGTACCAGATTCAGGCTATCGTTCTCCTTCTTTTTATCTTTTAGCATGATTTCGGTAAGATCGGTCATTGTAAGCGGCAGCGTTACAGGCAGCCGGTAAAGGGCCAGAAGCCGGATAAGCCGTTCGGCCGCTTGCGGCCGCAGCAGTGAGAGCTGTACCGAAAGGTTTGCAGCCATTACCATTCCCACCGAAACCGCATCGCCGTGGGCAATGTGGGTCAGTCTTTCGATGGCATGACCAAAGGTGTGTCCAAAGTTGAGGATTCGCCTTTCGCCACTCTCTTTTTCGTCGCGCATCACCACACCGGCCTTCAGCGAGATGGCTGTACCAATTATATGACGCAGAACCTCCGGATTGCGGTTGAGCGCCTCGGAAGCATGCGCTTCGAGGTAGCTAAAGAGCGCCGGATCCAGAATGGCCGCTGCTTTGATAATTTCGGCAAATCCCTGCCGAAATTCGGTATCGCCCAAGGTAGAGAGGCTGCCAATGTCGCAAAGTACCCAGCGGGGCTGTAGAAAGGTGCCAATCATGTTTTTGTATCCTTCAAAGTTCACCCCGTTTTTGCCCCCGACGCTGGCATCGACCTGCGACAGCAGCGTGGTAGAGACAAATCCGAACTCAACGCCGCGCATCCAGGTGGCTGCCACCATGCCGGTAATATCGGTAACGATGCCGCCCCCTACACCCAACAGGAAGGTGTTACGGTCGGCGTTCAGTTCGGCCAGCTTCCCGTAGATCATCTGCAGGGTGGCGAGGGTTTTGTGCGCTTCGCCCGGTTCGGTCACAATCGTGGGCCATGCCGAGAGAAGGGTCCCATAGTGGGCCATGAGATTGCGGTCGGTAATCACAACCACCCGCTTTTGGGGAGGCAGAAATTCCGAAAGCCGTTTCATTCCTTCGCCCACATAGATGGTAGAAAGGCCCTGAGAGGTATGGATTTCTATGCGGTTCATCGCTTTTATGCTTCGGGAGCGCCGGGCTCTTCGTTCATAATCTTATTTTGATGGCTGATAGACTCTTCGTGAATGGCCCGGAAAATATCGGAGGTAAATTCACGGCTCAGCCCTTTTGCCAACGCCATGTCGGTTCGGCGGGTCAGGATCTGGTCCCAGCGCGCGGTTTGCAGAATGGTGATGTTGTGCTGCTTTTTAAACCAGCCAATCTGGTCGGCCACCTTCATACGCTTGGCCAGTACATCGAGCACCTGATCGTCGAATGCATCAATCTGGGTACGTAACTCTTCGAGGGTTACGGCGTTCCCGCCCTCAACTGCCGATTGGCGGATTACCAGACGATTAACCAGTTGGTGCAGTTGGGCCGGGGTAATCTGCTGTGCGGCATCCGACCAGGCTTCGGCAGGGTTGATATGAGCCTCAATCATCAGCCCGTCGAACAGAAGGTCCATGGCCTGTTGCGAAAGTTCGTGAATCAGTTCGCGCTTTCCGCCAATATGGCTGGGATCAATCAGAATGGGCAATTGGGGTATACGTCTGCGTAACTCAATGGGAATCTGCCATTGCGGGTCGTTTCGATAGGTGGTATTTCCCATAGCCGAGAAGCCCCTGTGTACAGCAGCCAGGCGGGTAATACCGGCGCCGTTGAGCCGTTCGAGGGCACCGATCCAGAGCTCAAGGTCGGGGTTCACCGGGTTTTTCACAAACATAGGGATGTCAAGACCTTTCACTGCATCGGCAATCTCCTGCACGGCAAAGGGATTTGCCGAGGTGCGGGCGCCAATCCATAAGATATCTACGCCGAATTTCAACGACTCGTACACGTGTTTGGCATTGGCCACTTCGGTGGCAATCAACATACCGGTCTCCTCTTTTACTTTTCTAAGCCAGGGAAGACCCTCCGATCCGATCCCCTCAAATGAGTTGGGACGGGTACGGGGTTTCCAGATGCCGGCACGGAATATCTTCACTCCGCCTGCGGCAAGTTGGTGTGCAGTAGCGAGCACCTGTTCCTCTGTTTCGGCGCTGCAAGGGCCGGCAATGATATAGGGTCGGCTGTTGTAAATTCCTGCGAAAAGCTCTTTCGATAATTGCAATGTAATGCTCATGGTTTCTATGGAATAATAAAGATAGTGATTATTCGGATACAACTTTGCCCTTGCGGTATTCGCCCAAAATCTTGAAGTCTTTTACAAAGGGCTGAATGGTGTCGATGGCTTGCCGGTATCTTTGGTACTCTTTGTACTCGAGATCGGCGTAAAACATATATTCCCAATCTTTTCCCGGAATGGGCAGCGACTGAATCTTCGAGAGGTTGATGTCGAAGTAGGAGATGATAGAGAGTACCTTGGCCAGGCTGCCAATGGCGTGCGCCAGGGCAAAGTGGACTGAGGCCTTCTCGGAGGCGGGGTTTTGGTAGCCGCTTCCATTCAGATCGCGAAGGATCAGGAAGCGGGTGTAGTTCTTTTTGTTCGACTCAATGTTTCGTTGCAGCACGTTGAGGTTATACTTCTCGGCTGCCCGGATACTGGCAATGGCACCCACCCCTTTGCGGTTATTGAGGCTCAGGTCGCGGGCCGAAGTGGCGGTATCGGCGGCATCAATCAGTTTTATGTGCGGATACTTTTCGAAGAAGGGGCGGCACTGCAGGATGGCCATGGGATGAGAGTAAACCTCTGTGAGATCTTCGAGTCGCTGCCCGGGCAGTGCCAGCAGGTTCTGCGAAATCCGCAGGTAGATCTCTCCAACAATGGGCAGCGAAGCCTCCTGAAGCAGGGTGTAGTTGGGCAAAATGCTGCCTGCCACGGAGTTCTCTATGGCGGTTATCCCATAGTCGGCCTCCTTCTCGGAAAGGCTCCGAAACAGCTCGCTAAAAGTGCCGCTGGGTAAAATATCTATCTGATCGTTATCGAAGTAGAACTGGGCTGCAATCTCGTGGAAAGTGCCGTAGCCTCCCAAAATAGCCACTTTGGGAATGGCATAACCGGACTGAGGGTTGCCCACCGTATGATCCTCGCGGCCCGAAGCGTCTTGCGCCTTCTCTGCGTTGCTGCCCGAAATGGGCGAGGGAGAGGTTGTTTTCATGTCCTGCATTCTATTTCGTGTTCGTGTTAGAAATATTTCTGTTGCTTTTTCCCGCCTGGTTCTGCCGGGGGGCAGGGTAAAAAAAAGGCCCCGAATTTTCTTCGGGGCCCTTCCATTGCTATTTGTATGGATACATAGAAGCTACTCCCGAATTTTTTTCTGAGCGTAATAAAAATAAAAACCGAACCAGTTCAGGAAATCACTGAACCGGGAGGGCGTATTTTCGTATTGTATCAACTGTGTCATAACCGATATTTGATGGTGCAAATGTATAGGTTTTTTTAGAAAAATATAGAGAGGGGTCATTTTTTTTACTCGGGATATTCAATCCGGACATGATAAATATTCATCAGCTTATGAATGAGTGCCTCACGAGCCATTTGCACTTCGCGTAAGGTTATGGGGGCTTCGTTGTATAATCCGTTTGTAAACTGCAGATCTACAATCTTATTCACCAGCGAAGCAATCGATTCGCCGGTTCGCTCTTTCAGGCTTCGCGATGCAGCCTCAACCGCATCGGACATCATAAGTGCAACCCCCTCTTTCGAGGCAGGATTGGGTCCGGGATAGGTGAATTTGTCGATTTCCGACTCTCTGTCGGGGTGCTCCTTTAAAATGGATCGGTAAAATAAGAGGGCTGTAGAGCGGCCGTGGTGCGAGCGGATAAAGTCGATAACCTGGGCGGGTATTCGCGCTTTCTGGGC
>JBFWIG010000089.1:0-8922 GCA_050256115.1 Bacteroidales bacterium
CTCGCAGGGAACCTACTACGAAGGCGCCATGACGGCTCCTGGCACCTTCCCTTCGGAAGAGACCAATCAAAAGATTCAGGCAAATATTGTGGAGGCTGCATACGATACCTGGTGCGTGAGCATTGCCCCTGCCGGTATGACGGCCACTCCCGCCGGTTTGCAGAGCTTTGCTCCGCAAACTTCACAACAAACCGAGGTGTTGTTTACCAATACAACAGGAGCTCCGGTAAACCAAC
Organism: Bacteroidales bacterium; assembly: GCA_050256115.1. GTDB lineage: Bacteria > Bacteroidota > Bacteroidia > Bacteroidales > UBA4181 > JAQVSH01. Next base: position 237 of record JBFWIG010000089.1, read on the forward strand.
TTACGCTCGGCATCAAGGTTCCCAAAGGTTGGGCTTCGGTGGTTGCCGAACAGGAAGAATCATTGCAACAGTTTTCCGAACCGGTGGCTCCCGGAACAAGTGTTACGGTGACCTTTCAGATTACCTCCGGGAAATCGGCCTTTAACGGCGATCTTGTAGCCCAGGCCACATGGATCGACGCTGATGGCAAAGAACATTCGGCATCGGCTGTCGAAAAGGTTCGTAATATGGTACCGGTAAAGATTAATGAGTTTGCAACGGGTTCGGGCGATAATGCATCGAATTCTTTTATTGAACTCTATAACGCAGGCGATACAGAGGTTGATATTTCGAACTGGACTTTGACTCAGCATCAGGCCCAAATGCCGATTTTTTCTTCTGTAAAAATTCCCTCCGGAACAAAGCTTGCTCCTCAGGGTTTTTATCTGCTCGGTTTGTCGAACTCCGGTTTGGCGGTTCCCGCAAAGAAACGTGATACAGTCATCTATGTCCGCAATATCGACGGTATGACGGTGGGTGATGTTATTGAAATTGGTTCGGGCCATAAGATGGAAACCCGTACGATTGCAGAAATTGTCAAACCCTCCGAACCTCAGAATAGCGACGATCCGATGCGCAGAATGCGTCGTGCAGCTCCCGGTACCCCGACAACTATTTGGCAACCTCTGCCTGAGGGCCCGATAATCACCATTCCTACAGGATCAAAGTCGATTCCGGTTACCAGCGTTGATGGCTTCAAAGCCGGCGACAAGATGGCAATCGGGTATGGTGCTACCTATCCTACAGTATCGCGTACTATCGAGAAGTATGAGGTGGTTACCATTACCAAAGTAGGCAAGCCGGGTACGCAGGCATGGCTCTCTATGGATGCAAAGGCAGGCGATACCAACATCAAGGTTTCGTCGCTTGAGAATATCTCTGTCGGTGATAAAATTCGCCTCGATATCGAAAGCGAAGGTCATGGAATAGAGTGGGTTACTGTGAAGAGCGTGGGTACACGATCCTCGCGGAGTACCTTTAATGGTCCGTTATCAGATAACGATGATCCCGGAACCGGACTGGAACTGGAGGCTCCCTTGCAGTTTAATCACGCTTCGAATATGCCCTTTAGTGTGTGGGGCACGGGAATCTCTTTTGAACCGGCCACCAGATTCGATCATTCGAGTAACGAACCGGTATTGCCGCTCTGTTATGCTGTGGTTCTGGATAAGCCCCTGTCGGGCAACCACGCCATAGAAGAGGCGGTCCGCGACGAAAAGGTACTTACAGCCGGGTATCAGGGCGAAGTGGCTCCCAACCAGTGGTTTGGTGGTCCTGCCTTATCGGCCTCGTCAGGCAATATGGTTTTGCGCGATGCTAAGGGAAATGTGGCCGATGCGCTGAACTACGGGGGGTTGGTCGATCCGTGGTCGGCTGAGGGCTATCAGGCAGAGTCCGGAGCCGGTAAGAGCGGCTGCTTTGTGGTTTCGCCAGGTGCAAGGGCACCCCGCGGAAGAGTGGCGTCGCCGGTGGCAGAGCCCTACAGGAGTGTGGGTCGTTTTCCCGACGGACTCGACAGTGATCAGAATTGTCGCGATTTCTATCTGCAAAACACGGCTATGCTTGCCATGGCGGCCGAAGCAGGTTCGAATAATATAAAAGTATCGGGCGTGAACGATTTCAATGCGGGTGATAATCTGATTATCGATGCCGGTGAGTTGCGCGAGGAGGTTACCATCACTTCGGTAGGGACTTCGGGCGGAACCACGTTACGTTCTGCTTCGCGTAAGGGCGCAACCTATCTGCTGGTAAACGGAACATCCGGTTTCCGCGTGGGACAGACGGTAGTTGTCGACAGCGATACCCAATCGGAGACGGCTGTGATTGCCTCTCTTGTGGCCGCTCGCGGACAATTCGGCCGGTCTGCCACGGGTGTCGCTTTGGATACTATCAAGATTACCACACCTTTGGCCAGGCCGCATCCGGAGGGCATTGTTGTTGCCGGAACCGGGATTACGCTTAACAAACCGCTCGCTAAGGCGCACAGTGGAGGTGTCTACATTGCGGGTAGCATTCCTACCCCGGGTAGCGCTAATCAATATGCCAAGAGGCAGTAGTTTCCGGGTAAATGCCTATGGTTGTTAATCGCTGGTGGCGGTGGACCTTTGCAGGATTGAATCTGCTTGCAATCGGATTGAGCATTCTGCTGAGCTGGCAAGTGTTGTCGGGCGATGGGATGCCCGGTTGCGGCGGTGAGAGCTCCTGCAACGAGGTCCTCAGCAGCCGGTGGTCGAAGTGGGCCGGAGTGATTCCTGTCGGCCTGCCGGCTGTCAGCGTCTATCTTGCCATTTGGGTTGCCGTTAGTTTTCTTACCTCCAATGCGGAGCGTTCGGTACGTTGTTTGGCTTGGATAGCCCTTCTGGTGTTGGCCGGTGTGGTTATAGGGAGTGCAATTTGGTTTTTTATCGTGCAACGATGGATTATCGGAGCCTATTGTCTCTGGTGTATGACCACCCATGTGGCGGGTATTCTTTTGTCATTGATGATTCTCCGTAGAGCATGGGCCGAATACGAACCCCGGTTCGCACTTCTTGCCTATGTGTTGGGAGGTCTCTTTCTTGCAATGTTGTTTGCGGCACTTCAGGCCCTGTTTTTACCCTCTGCCGTTTTTGTTGAAGGCCGCTCACAGGAGGCGCTTCCCGTCATCGATCCACAGTCGGCTCCCCGTGTGGGTCCGGTCGAAGCGCCTCATGTGGTGACCCTTCTGTTCGATTACCAATGTTTGCATTGTCGGCGATTGCACTTTATGTTGCCTGAGGTGGTATCGATGTACAAGGGAGAGCTGGCCTTTATACTTTGTCCCACCCCTTTGAGTCCGCAATGCAACCGTTTTGTGCCCCGGGAGGTGGAGAGTTTTGCCAATTCCTGCGAGTTAGCCCGTCTGGGACTCATCGTGTGGCAAACCCAAAGAGAAAGGTTTGCTGAATTTGAGGCGTGGATGTTTTCGTACGAATCGGGCGACAAATGGCATCCCAGAACGCTCGAAGCCGCAAGAGCCAAGGTGATAGGATGGATGGGCCAAACGGCTTTTCAGGAAGCTGTCGGCAATCAATCTGTTTCGTTATATTTGGAGCAGAGTGTTAACCTGTTTGGCAAAACGCTCATGCAAGGGAAAGGAGCCATTCCCCGACTCATCTACGGATCGCGTTGGGTAACGCCCAATCCGTCCGATGCCGCCGATTTGGCTCGTATCTTGCAGGAGAGCCTGGCGTTGCCTCCTATCCCTGCACGTTCAGCCGAAAATCAAAGTGTAGAACCAAAGTTATAGCTACCCGATTGTACCTCGAACAGTGCTTTTTCGCCCTCCATCTTCAAAAATCTGACGCCTTCGGCAGAGGAAGCGGCGATTCCGCTCTCGGTAACGTTCTCTTCGCTTTGGGCGGGAATGTAAACCAGTGCTTTCGTGTTGGCCGGTAAGGTGATCTGCCACTCGAAGGCATTCTCCTGTTTTTTCCATTCGCTCGATATGAGGCCTCGTACCGATTGGTATGAGGCCTTTACATAGTCGAGCCCTTCAGGGAGGGTCGGGTTCATGATCAGGCGTCCGAAAGCGGGCACTTCCGGATCGGAACGAATACCGGCCAGGTCTTCGTAATACCAGATGAGCAGGTCGCCCAGTAACATTACGTGGTTGCCGGAGTTCATTGCAGGGTCGGCGGTATTACCGTTCCATAACTCCCAGATGGTGGTTGCTCCTTTTTCGGCCATATATCCCCAACTGGGATAACTGGTATTGGTGGTTAATTTCAGCGCAATATCGGGGCGGCCATACCGGCTCAGCGTACGCATAATCCATTGGGCACCCACCAATCCTGTGCTGATATGTCCGTTAAACTCGTTCAGGGTTTTATCTACAATGTTAGAAAAGACCTCCTCTCTCCTCTGTTCGGGAACCAGTCCGTAGGCCAGTGAGAGGAGATTGGCTGTAGCTGTATTATTGCCATACCCCTTTGTAGAGTCGTTGTAAAATTTGCGGTTATAGGCCACCCGCAGCGTATCGGCCAGTTGGCGGCAGGCCACAATATCTTCGGGTTTGTTTAAGAGGGCTGCATATTGCTCCATCAGCTGCAAGAGATGGTGAAAATAGGTTGTACTCAAAATAGCTCCGTCGGTTTTTCGAGCCGGGTCTTGCGAATGAATCAGCTCTTGCCGCTCGGGAGGCATGCACCAGTCGCCATAGGTGTCTTTGGTGACAATCCCATTCTGAATGTGGTTGTTTTTAATATAGGCTATATACTTTTTAAAGGAGTCGTAGTGGAGGCTAATAGGGCGGATATCGCCAAATTGCCGGTAGAGCATGTCTGAAATAATGAGATAGGCGGCAGGCCAGGTTACATCACCGTTATATATCTGCCAGTAGGAGGGGGCCACGGCTGGTACACATCCGTCGGCACGTTGTGCATCTTCGATATCCTGCATCCATTTGGCGTATAATTGAGAATTATCAAATACAAAGGCCTCGCCTTTCGATCCGGTTGCCCGGTCGCCCAGCCAACCCTGCCTTTCGTCGCGCTGAGGGCAGTCGGTAGGGATACTGCGGTAGTTGCCGCGAATGCCCCAGTAGGCATTGCGGTAGATGGTATTAATCACTGTATCGGAAGTTTCGAAATAGCCGGTAAGTGGTAAATCGTCGTGTACCACACACCCCTCCAGGGTTGAGAGATCGGGTGTTCCGGGGAAGCCGGTCATCTCTACATAGCGAAATCCGTGATAGGTAAAACGGGGTTCGAAGGTTTCTGTGCCTTCACCCCTTAAGGTATAGGTGTCGGTTACTTGTGCACTCCGGATATTGGCCAGATAGAGCGAACCATCGGGTTGAAGTGTCTCGGCAAATCGCATACTAACCTTTGTACCCCTCTCTCCTTTTACCGTGAGTTTTGCCCATCCCACCATGTTTTGTCCCATGTCAAAGATAAAGGTGCCCGGTTTGAGCTCTTTTACTGAGATGGGTTTTATGCGCTCAGCCACAGTAATGGGAGGGGTGGGCTGCGATTGCAGTATCGGAGAGGCCGCTGCTACCACCTGCGCTTGTTCCCATGCGGAATCGTCGAAACCGGGTTGGTTCCATCCCGGCATCTCCAACGTGGCGTTATACTCTTCGCCGTCGAACTCATTATTGGCAATAATGGGCCCCTTTGTGGTAATGCGCCAACTATCGTTGCTGATTACCGTTTGGGTTGAACCATCATTGTAAGTGATCTCCAGTTGCAGGTAGAGTTTGGGAAATCCATATTGTGCGGAGGTAACCGGACCCGACTGACGCGGGGCATAATATCGGCCGTTGCCCAGGATAACTCCCAGTACATTCGCTCCCCGTTTTAGCTGGTTAGTCACATCGAATGTAAGGTAATAGGAGCGCTTAGCAAACTCTGAAAGAGCCGGCGCAAGAACCTGGTTCCCGACTTTTTCTCCGTTTATATACCATTCAAAAAGGCCTTGGCCGCACACATAGGCTGTCGCCTTTTCAATCCGTTTGTCCAGGGTCACCTCTTTGCGAAGATACCTTGCTGCCAATCGCGAAAGATCGCCCTTTCGGGCTTCGGCCGAATCGGGTCGGTCGAGTCCGATCCACTCTGCCCTAAAATCGGCAGGCGAGAGGAGCCCCATGGAAAATCGGGCCGGCTGGCTCCATTCCGATGCCAGATGCGCCTGATCCCAAACCCTTACTTTCCAATAGTAGGTTTTGCCGCTCTCGGGCGAGATGCCTCCGTATGGAATTCCAATGCTCTGGTTGGAGGTTACCTTTCCCGACGACCAGAGGTCGGCAGAATCTTTCCGCAGAAAACTCTCCGAAGAGGCAACCAAAATCTGGTAGGCTGTTTGGGCAACGCCTCTCTGATGGCTCTGCAACTGCCAGGAAAAGCGGGGGTTCTGGCGGTCGATGGCAAGAGGATTTACTGCCGATTCTGTTTTTAACGCAGTAACAGTAAGGTTGGTGTTGTTTTCCGGACTACAGGCCGGGAAGAGGGAGGCAAAGAGCAGAGGAATGATCCAAAGAAGTTTTTGCATGGCAGTAGAGTCTGAGGTTAGGAGGCGTAGTACCGGACAGCGGTTTGAGCCATATCTGTTTAGAAGTTTAATTTTAAGCAATTCCTGCCAGAACCGGTCTGTTTTCCCAATTTTTTTTCGCCTTAAATGAAGATTATTAATAAAGGTTATGATTTTATTGCAATTATTAGCGGAATTATTCGTAAACTTCGGCCGTAAATTATTAAAAATCACAGTATGAGTAAAGGTGTTGTAAAATTCTTTGATGAGACAAAAGGATTCGGATTCATTAAAGATCTTGATTCGAAAAATGAGTACTTTGTACACATATCCGGCTTGAAGGATAGTATCAGTGAAAATGATGAAGTAACGTTCGATTTGCAGGAGGGAAAGAAAGGTCTGAATGCTGTTAACGTAAGGTTGGCCGAGTAATCATTGCTTACGGAAAAGTCTCTTTTCCGAACGTCGAATTTATTGCGGAGAGTTCTTTACCTTTGTTAAGGTGGGCTCTCCGTAATTTTTTGTGTGGTAGCTCTATCATACCCTTACATCCTAATTGTGTTTATATGAAAAAGAGCTGGTGGGTTTCCGGAGGGAGTGTAATGCTGCTTATTTTGGCGGGTTGTAGTTTTTGGCAGAATGATCAAGCCGGAATTTCGGTAAAGCGGATCTCTCAGGTCGATTTTTCGCATGTGCAGATTAATGACGCCTTTTGGCGACCCCGTTTAGACAAACATGCAGAGGTTACTTTGCCGGTTTGTATAGATCAGATTGAGAATCAAACCGGTAGAATCCGAAACTTTGAGAATGCGGCAAAGGGAGAGGGTGTACATTCCGGGATCTTTTTTGACGATTCTGATGTTTATAAAGCCCTTGAGGGGATTGCTTATGCATTGGTTAACCACCCGGATGAGGCGCTGGAAAAGAGAGCCGATGAGTGGATCGATAAATTTGCTGCGGCCCAACAACCCGACGGGTATATCAATACCTTTTATACGCTTACCGGTCTTGAAAAACGCTGGACCAACATGGATAAGCATGAGATGTATTGTGCCGGTCATATGACCGAGGCTGCCGTGGCTTACTATCAGGCAACCGGAAAACGGAAGTTGCTCGATGTAGCCATCCGGATGGCCGACCACATGATGGAGACCTTTGGTCCGGAGAAGCGACATTGGGTGCCCGGCCATGAGGAGATTGAGCTGGCTTTGGTAAAACTTAGTCAGGTTACCGGTGAGAAAAAATACCTCGATTTTGCCAACTGGCTGCTCGAAGAGCGGGGCCACGGGCATGGATCACGTGGCGATGAAGGGTCATGGAATGCCGAATATTACCAGGACAACAGGCCGGTTCGCGAGATGTCGGAAATCGGGGGTCATGCAGTAAGAGCTATGTATCTCTATTGTGGGATGGCCGATGTGGCTGCCCTGAAGAACGATACTGGTTATATTGCAGCGCTGCACCGGCTATGGGACGATGTGGTGAACCGAAATATGTACATTACCGGAGGCATCGGTTCGTCGCGACACAATGAGGGATTTACGGCAGATTACGATCTGCCCAATGCCGAAGCCTATTGCGAAACCTGTGCCTCTGTGGGTATGGTCTTCTGGAATATGCGTATGAACCAGTTCACCGCCGATGCAAAGTATATGGATGTGCTGGAGCGTTCTATGTATAATGGTGCCCTGGCCGGGATATCTCTGGCCGGCGACCGCTTTTTCTATGTAAACCCACTAGAGTCGTCGGGTAATCACCATCGTCAGGCCTGGTACGGTTGTGCCTGCTGTCCGAGCCAGATCTCCCGGTTTTTGCCCTCAATAGGGAATTATATCTATGCTGTTTCGCCCAAAGTGCTTTGGGTGAATCTTTATATGGGCAATCAGGCCGAAATTCCGCTCGCAAAAGGGCATTCCATGGGTATCGCCATGGAAACCCGCTATCCGTGGGAAGGGGAGGTTGAGATGACGCTTACTTCGGTACCCGATAATAAATTGGGGGAGGTACGTTTGCGTATTCCCAATTGGTGTAAGAAGAGTACCATTAAGGTGAATGGTACCGAAATTCCCGCTACCCCCGATAAGGGATATGCTGTTTTGGCGCGCGAGTGGCAGGAAGGCGACAAGATTCTGCTCTCCATGGAGATGCCCGTTGAGGTGGTTGCGGCCGATCCGCGTGTGAAAGCCAACGAAGGTCGCAGGGCCGTGCAACGCGGTCCTTTGGTCTACTGCATGGAGGAGACCGATAATAGAGAAGGGTTTGCCGAAGCTGCCCTGACGCCCGATACCCGCTTTATTCCCGAATATTGTTCTGATCTGCTCAACGGAGTAGTATTGGTCACTGCAACAAATAGCCAGGCCGATTCGCTTCGGTTTATTCCCTATTATGCCTGGGATAATCGTGAGGCAGGTAAAATGCAGCTCTGGATTCCGTTCTCGGCTTCAGTTAAACCCTGATATATCCTGATGGTATGAAATATCTCTCGCTTCTCTCTCTCTTTCTCTTTCTCTTTTCCGGCGGGTTGCGTGCTCAGCAAACCGAGATTCTGATGCTCTCGGGAGCCGACAAAGAGCATACCGTAACCTGGGATTTTTTCTGCACCCATGGGATGAACAGCGGTAAGTGGTCGAAGATAGAGGTGCCTTCTAACTGGGAGTTC
>JBFWIG010000090.1:0-8879 GCA_050256115.1 Bacteroidales bacterium
GCGAGGGATACCTGCGCCTTACGGCATTCGGGTCGCACACCGATACGGCCAAAGCGTTAGAGCGGATTAAACAGTTTGCATGGTAAAATCAATCACGTAACAATAACAGTTAAAACCTATAAAACTACAACGTATGGCTCTTTACATTCCTCAGGGCTACCGCCCCAGATTGGTTCCCGAAACAATGGAAACCGCAATTAAGATGTTAAAAACTGAATTTCAGAAGGCTTTAGCCTCCAGATTAAACCTCCGCAGGGTAACCGCGCCCCTCTTTGTATTGGCCGGAACCGGGATTAACGATGACCTGAACGGCGTGGAGCGGGCAGTATCGTTCCCCATTAAATGTATGGGCGATCGCAAAGCCGAAGTGGTTCATTCGCTGGCCAAGTGGAAACGGATGAAGTTGGGCTCTTACGGCATTGCCCCCGGATTTGGTCTCTACACCGATATGAACGCGATTCGTTCGGACGAGGAGCTTGATAACATTCATTCGCTCTACGTAGACCAGTGGGACTGGGAACGTACCATTACTGCGGCCGACCGCCATCTGGGTTTTCTGAAAGCAGTAGTTGAGAAAATTTATGAGGCACTTCTCGAAATGGAGCAGCTAATCTATACGCAGTACTCGCATATTACCCCCATTCTGCCTCCTTCTATCACTTTTCTTCATGCAGAGGAGTTGCAGAGTCGCTACCCTTCGCTCACGCCCCGCGAACGCGAAACCGAGGCTGCCCGTGAGTACGGAGCCATCTTTGTGATTGGTATCGGCGGCGTTTTGGCCGACGGGGAGAAGCACGACGGACGGGCCCCCGATTACGACGACTGGACCACCTCCACCCATAGCGGCTTTCATGGCCTCAATGGCGACATTGTGCTCTGGAACCCGGTATTGCAATCGTCGTTCGAGATCTCTTCTATGGGTATTCGCGTGGATAAAGAGGCGCTGATCCGACAGCTCGATCTGGCCGGTTGTCCCGAGCGTAAAACGCTCACTTTTCATAAGGCGCTGCTTGAAGATAAGATTCCTCTCTCCATTGGCGGAGGTATCGGGCAGTCGCGACTCTGTATGTTTTTCCTGAGAGCCGCGCATATTGGCGAGGTACAGGCATCGATCTGGCCGGAAGAGATGATCGAGGCTTGCAGCAAGAATAATATATGTCTGAAATAATAGTTTACATCGTTCACTTTTAAAACTACATAAAATGGCAGGATTACGATTCCAGTTGGTGGGTGAGGCCTTCAGGCGCAGGGCAGTTTCGGTTGAAGCTCCGGCTCCTAAAACCTCCGATTACTTTGGTATGAATGTGTTCGACAGAGAGACTATGCGAAAATTTCTCTCGAAGGAGACCTATCAGGCGTTGGTCGATGCAATGGACAGCGGAGCTTCGCTCGACCGGAAGATTGGCGATCACGTGGCAGCGGGCATGAAGATGTGGGCCATGGAGATGGGGGCAACCCATTACACCCACTGGTTTCACCCTCTTACCGACGGAACCGCAGAGAAGCACGACGCGTTTATTGAGTATGATACCGACGGCGGAATCATAGAGGAGTTCTCCGGTAAGTTGCTGGTACAGCAGGAGCCCGATGCCTCCAGTTTTCCCAGCGGCGGGCTGCGTAATACCTTCGAGGCGCGCGGCTACACGGCATGGGATGTTACCTCTCCTGCCTTTATTGTAGACGATACCCTCTGTATTCCCACGGTATTTATCTCCTATACCGGCGAAGCGCTCGACTATAAGATGCCGCTTCTCAAGGCACTGGCAAGTGTGGACAAGGCCGCCACCGAAGTGTGTCGCTATTTCGATCCCTTCGAAAAGAAGGTCTTCTCTTATCTGGGTTGGGAACAGGAGTATTTTTTGGTCGATGAGTCGCTCTATGCCGGACGACCCGATCTGGTGATGACCGGCAGAACGCTGATGGGGCATGAGAGTGCCAAAAACCAGCAGATGGAAGATCATTACTTTGGTGCCATTCCTCAGCGGGTACAAGCCTTTATGTGCGATCTGGAGTATGAGGCCTACAAATTGGGGATTCCGGCCAAGACCAGGCATAATGAGGTGGCTCCCAATCAGTTTGAGCTGGCCCCCATCTATGGCGAAACCAATCTGGCTGTCGATCAGAACCTGATGGTGATGTCGATTATGAAACGGATTGCCGGGAAGCACGGTTTCCGGGTTCTGCTGCATGAGAAGCCTTTTAAAGGGGTAAACGGATCGGGAAAACACAATAACTGGTCGTTGGGTACCGCTTCGGGGGTAAATCTGCTCTCACCGGGTAAGAATGCCGCCGAAAATCTTCGCTTTGTAACCTTCCTGGTTAACGTCCTGATGGCGGTCTACAAAAACAACGGTTTGTTGAAGGCCAGTATCGCCAGTGCCGATAATGCACACCGACTGGGTGCCAATGAAGCGCCCCCGGCGATTGTTTCGGTTTTCCTCGGAAAACAGCTTACGGCGGTTCTCGATAAGATTGAGGCGTCGGCTGCCGAAGAGGCTATTCAGGTAGACGATAAGCAGGGACTTATGTTGGGGCTGCCCCAGATTCCTCAGTTGCTCATTGATAATACCGATCGTAACCGCACTTCGCCCTTTGCTTTTACCGGCAACCGGTTCGAGTTCAGAGCTGTGGGTTCGTCGGCCAACTGTGCATCTGCCATGATGGTACTCAATGCGGCTGTAGCCGCCCAGTTGGTGGCCTTTAAAAAGGATGTCGATGCGCGAATTAGTGCCGGAATGCAGAAAGAAAAGGCCATCTTCCATGTGCTGAAACTCTACATTCAGGAGAGCAAAGCGATTCGTTTTGACGGAAACGGCTATAGCGAAGCGTGGAAGCAGGAGGCGGCTAAACGGGGTCTCGATTGCCAAACCAGTGTGCCCCTGATTTATGATGCTTTCCTTACCCCTGTTTCGGCATCGCTCTTCTCTTCGCTCGATATTCTTTCGGAGGTCGAACTCCATGCCCGCAATGAGGTGAAATGGGAGATGTATACCAAGAAGGTACAGATAGAGTCGCGTGTATTGGGCGATCTGGCACAGAACCACATTATTCCTGTGGCTACCCGCTATCAGGGATTGTTACTCGAGAATGTATACCGGATCAAGGAGTTGTTTGCGGCCGGACGCTACGAGGAGATGGCTGCCGAACCGCTCCGGATTATTGAGAAGATTTCGGATCATGTCTCGGCAGTGAATGCCAAGGTGCATCAGATGACCGATGCCAGAAAACGGGCCAATGCCATTGAGGATGCCCGGGAAAAGGCGATTGCTTATCATGATGAGGTCTTCCCCTTTCTGGATCAGATCAGGTACCACATTGATAAACTCGAATTGATTGTCGATAACGAAATGTGGCCATTGCCCAAATATAGAGAGTTGTTGTTTATCAGATAGATTGCTAAATTATGAATATTCCACAGGGGCCTATTGGATTGTACGATCCGGCTATGGAACATGATGCGTGCGGTGTCGGGCTGTTGGTACATATCAACGGCTCGCGCTCGCATCGTATTGTAGAGAACGGGTTGCAGGTGTTAGAAAATATGACCCATCGCGGTGCCGAAAGTGCCGATCAGAAGACGGGCGACGGGGCTGGTATCATGATGCAGATACCGCACGAGTTTATTTTGTTACAGGGCATAGCGCTCCCCGAGCGGGGTAAGTATGGCACCGGTTTGGTCTTCTTTCCACGCCAACCGGAGGCCCTGGCCATCTGTATGAATCTGGTAGAGAGCGTTGTGGCTGCCGAGGGGCTTCAACTTATCGCGGTGCGGGAGGTACCGGTGCGGAGTGAAATCCTGGGCGAAATTGCGAGGGAGAATGAGCCCTTGGTTCGCCAGATTTTTGTAACCGGCCCCGACGATGAGGTCTCATTAGAGCGGGCACTCTACGGTTTGCGTAAAAAGATCGAGAAGGCGTGGTTGGCCATGACCTTTGCCGGCAAGGAGCAGTTTTATATTGTGAGCCTCTCCTGCAGGCGGTTAATCTATAAGGGAATGCTAACCTCGGAGCAGTTGCGGGGCTATTTTCCCGATTTGGAGAGCCCCAATTTTACTTCGGCCATTGCGTTGGTTCACTCCCGTTTTAGCACCAATACTTTTCCTACCTGGAGTCTGGCGCAGCCCTTCCGGTTGCTGGGTCATAACGGCGAGATCAATACCATCAGGGGAAACCGTTCCTGGATGGAGGCGCGTGAGAGCGTGCTCCGCTCGGATGGTTTTTCCGATATGGAGAGTCTCTTCCCTGTGGTGCAGCCCGGGATGAGCGATAGTGCATCGCTCGATAATGTGTTGGAATTTATGGTGATGTCGGGGATGTCGTTGCCCCACGCGTTGGCCATGTTGGTTCCGGAGTCGTGGAATGATAAGAATCCGATTTCCGAAAAGCTGAAGGCTTTTTACGAGTATCACAGCATTTTGATGGAGCCCTGGGACGGACCTGCTACGCTGCTCTTTTCCGACGGCCGATATGCCGGGGGAATGCTCGACCGGAATGGTCTTCGTCCGGCTCGTTATGCCATTACCCATTCGGATATTCTGGTGGTGGCTTCCGAAACCGGTGTGTTACCTTTCGAGGCAGCTGAAATTCGGGAGAAGGGAAAGTTGAAGCCGGGAAAGATGCTGCTGGTGGATACCTCTCGGGGCAAGTTGTGGTATGATGCTGAGATTAAGAGTCGGTTGGCCGAAGCCTTTCCTTACGGCGAGTGGCTGGAAAAGAACCGGATCTCGCTCGATACCGTCTCTTCGGGCCGTACTGTGAAACAGGAAGTGGCACAATATGAGCCATTTCTGCATCTCTTTGGCTATAATAAGGAGGAGGTTGAGCGGATTTTGATTCCGATGGCAATTGAGGCAAAGGAGCCTGTTTCGTCGATGGGAAGTGATATGGCAGTTCCTGTTCTTTCGGAGCAGCCGCAGCTGCTTTTCAACTATTTCCGGCAGCTGTTTGCACAGGTTACCAATCCACCCATAGATCCTATCCGGGAGGAGTTGGTGATGTCGCTTACCGGCTATATAGGCTCTATCCATAAAAATATGCTGGAGGCGGTGCCCGAACATTGTAAGATGGTGAAGCTGAAAAATCCGGTTATCACCAATCAGGAGTTCGATCTGTTGTGTCATATGCAGTATAAGGGCTTTTCTACCGCCATTTTGCCGGCACTCTATAATCCGGCCCTGGGATCTGAGGGGCTTGAGACGGCACTTGCCGAATTGTGCCGTAAAGCCGAAAGGGCTGTCGACGAGGGTAGTCACCATCTGGTGCTCTCCGACAGGGGTGCCGATGCACAGCATGCGCCTATTCCTTCGCTTTTGATGGTTTCGGCAGTGCATCAATTTCTATTGCAACGGCGTAAACGGGTGCAGATAGACCTTGTTGTGGAGAGTGGCGAGCCCCGGGAGGTGATGCATTTTGCCCTGCTCTTTGGCTTTGGTGCCAATGCTGTGAATCCCTATATGGCTTTTGCCGTGCTTCAGGACCTGGTAAAGCAGGGCGAACTGGCACTCGATTATCCTTCGGCCGAGAAGCACTATCTGAAGGCGGTGCACAAAGGGTTGTTAAAGGTGTTGTCGAAGATGGGGATATCTACGCTCAGAAGCTATCGGGGTGCCCGGCTTTTCGAAGCAGTGGGTCTTTCGCAACAGCTGCTCGACCGCTATTTCGGAGGAATTCTCTCTAAGATAGGAGGTCTCGAACTGGAGGACATTGCCCTTGAGATTTCCGGTGCACATCAACGTGCCTTTGGAGAGGCTGAGGTTTCGCATCCGCTAAGGCAACACCCGGGTGTATACGCCTATCGGCGGGGGGGCGAACAGCACGCCTGGAATCCCGAGACCATTGCATTGCTGCAGTGGGCAACTCGTACCGGCGATTTTGCCAAGTTTAAAGCCTATACCCGATTGGTGGATGAGAAGAGCCACCCGCTTTTCTTGCGTGATCTGCTCGATTATAAAAAGGCGCCTGTCGATCTTTCGGAGGTAGAGCCGGTAGAGGCTATTACCCGCAGGTTTTGTACCGGGGCCATGTCGTTTGGCTCTATTAGCCGCGAGGCGCACGAAACGCTGGCTATTGCCATGAATGCCCTGGGTGGAAGAAGTAATACCGGCGAGGGTGGTGAGAGGGCCGAACGCTTTTTGCCCCGTCCCGACGGAAGCAGTGCCCGAAGTGCCATTAAGCAGGTGGCTTCCGGTAGATTTGGCGTTACCACCGAATACCTGGTGAATGCCGATGAGTTGCAAATTAAGATTGCCCAGGGCGCAAAGCCCGGTGAGGGCGGACAGTTGCCCGGTTATAAGGTAGATCAGATTATTGCCTCTACCCGCCACTCTATTCCGGGAATCTCACTCATATCGCCGCCTCCGCACCATGATATTTACTCCATCGAGGATTTAGCACAGTTAATTTTCGATTTGCGCAATGTGAATCCCGATGCCCGGATCAGTGTAAAGTTGGTATCGGAGAGTGGTGTAGGTACAGTGGCTGCCGGTGTGGCTAAGGCCGGTGCCGATCTGATTGTGATTAGCGGAGCCGAAGGGGGAACCGGGGCCAGTCCGTCGAGTTCGATCCGGTATGCCGGGCTTCCGCTCGAGATTGGCCTTGCCGAGGTGCAGCAGACACTGGTGCTGAATCATCTGCGCGGGCAGATTACCCTGCAGGCCGACGGCCAGCTCAAAACGGGCCGCGACATTGTGATTGCCGCACTGATGGGTGCCGAGGAGTATGGGTTTGCCACCAGCGCGCTTATTGTATTGGGTTGTGTGATGATGCGGAAATGCCATCTGAATACCTGCCCGGTTGGGGTTGCCACCCAAAATGAGGCGTTGCGCGAACGATTTAAAGGGCGTGCAGAGTATCTGATCCATTTTTTCCGATTCCTTGCCGAGGATGTGCGCCATCACCTGGCCGAAATGGGTTATCGGTCTATAGATGAGATTGTTGGAAGAACCGATCTGCTGTTCAAGGTGCCAACACAACCCGGGAGTAAAGGGGAGAAGGTCTCGTTTGAGCGGATGCTCTATATCCCCGAAACGGATACCAAACAGCCTCTCCGTCGTACTAAGGAGTTACAACGAGATTTATCGCATGTGTTAGACCGGTCGTTGATAGATGCCTCCGGACCTGCTCTCTATCTGGGCCGAAAGGTCGATCTTGAGCGGCCTGTACGCAATGTCGACAGATCTGTGGGGGCCATGCTTTCGGGCCATGTGGCGCGTAAATTCGGACATAAGGGACTTCCCGAGCGCACCATTCACTGTACCTTCAAAGGGTCGGCCGGTCAGAGTTTTGGCGCGTTTCTGGCAAAAGGAATCTCTTTTCGGTTGGAGGGCGATGCCAACGACTATCTGGGCAAAGGGCTTTCGGGCGGCCAGGTTGTGGTTGTTCCCCCGCAGGGAGCTACATTCGACCCGGCCGATCAGGTGATTGTAGGAAACACACTTCTCTATGGCGCAACGTCGGGGAGGGTCTTTATTAATGGCCAGGCAGGAGAGCGTTTTTGCGTACGTAACAGTGGTGCGATTGCTGTTGTTGAGGGAGTTGGCGACCACGGTTGTGAGTATATGACCGGTGGGCGTGCCGTGATCCTGGGTGCCGTCGGACGAAACTTTGCAGCCGGTATGAGCGGGGGTATAGCCTATGTGTACGATCCCACTGGAAGATTCGACTATTTCTGCAATATGGAGATGGTGGAGCTATCGCTTGTTGATGATCGTCAGGATCGTCAGGAGTTACAGCGCCTCCTTACCGAGCACCGCGATCTCACAGGCAGTCGCAAAGCAGCTGCCTTGTTGGCCGACTGGGAACGCTCTGTTCAGCACTTTATTCAGGTGATACCTATCGAGTATAAGAAGGTGCTGCAGGACGAGAAGCTGGAGGCAATCAGGCGGCGGATTGAGAAGGTGGAGTACGATTATTAATGGTTAATGGTAAATGGTTAATGGTTAATGCGCTTCGCGCAAGGGCTCTGGTGCATCGAAGCGCGTTCGCGCTTCAAGAGAAACAGAGCACTAGAGCACCCGCGCGAAGCGCAGCACTAGAGCACTTGAGCACTTGATCACCTGAGCGAAGCACAGCGATATATTACAGCCAATCAGGCAGAAGGGAATGGTGAATGATTAATAGTTTGTTATGGGAAATCCGAAAGCGTTTTTACATATAGCCCGGAAGGAGGCCGGTTATAGGCCTTTGTTGGAGCGGGTGGCCGATTTTGGCGAGGTTGAGCAGACGCTCAATAGTGAGGATAGACAGTTGCAGGCGTCTCGTTGTATGGATTGCGGGATTCCGTTTTGCCATTGGGGTTGTCCTGTGGGAAGTCGCATTCCCGAGTGGCAGGATTTGCTCTGGAAGGGGCGTTGGAGGGAGGCTTCCGAGCTACTTCATGCTACGAATCCTTTTCCGGAGTTCACGGGCAGGGTTTGTCCTGCGCCATGTGAAAAGAGTTGTGTCTTAAATAGGGAGCATACGCCGGTTACCATCCGTGAAAATGAGGTGGCTATTGTGGAGCGCGCTTTTTCGGAGGGGTATATTGTGCCGAAACCGCCGCAGGTTCGCAAACGTGAAAAGGTGGCGGTGGTGGGTTCTGGTCCTGCCGGTCTTTCGGTGGCCTGGCGGTTGAACCGTTTGGGTTATCGGGTTACGGTGTTCGAAAAACATGCGGCACCCGGTGGACTATTGCGGTACGGAATTCCCGATTTTAAGTTAAATAAATCGGTAATAGACAGGAGACTGTCTCTTATGGAGGCAGAAGGAATCCGCTTTGTTAACGGAACGGAAGTGGGCGTGACCCTCCCGGTCAGGAAACTGCTTTCCGATTTCGATGCGATTTGTCTTGCAGTGGGTGCCGAAACACCCCGCGATTTGCCTATTGACGGAAGAGAGCTGTCC
>JBFWIG010000091.1:0-8844 GCA_050256115.1 Bacteroidales bacterium
CAGAAGAAGGATATGAATCGGGTTGAACTCAACCGGAACCTCGGCCAGAAAATATTGCGATTGGTCGAGCGTGAGGAGTCCGGTACTGTATTGGATAAAGAGCAGCCCCAGCCCGATCAGGTTGCCCCAAAAGAGTCCTTTTAGAATCACTGAGAAGGATTGCATGAGGAAGATGTTCCGGATAAAGGGGGTTGATGCGCCCAATGATTTGAGGATTCCGATGGTGCGGGTGCGCTCCAGAATCATGATGAGTAGTCCCGATATCATATTAAAGCCGGCCACCATCACCATCAGGGTGAGAATAATCCATACGTTGGTGTCGATAATCCGGAGCCAATCAAAGATTTGGGCATAGCGGTCGGTTACACTGATTACCTGTAGCGTGGCATCGGTATCGGAGTAGTTGGTGCCCACAGTATCGAATACCTTGGGATAGATTCGGTCTACCTGCCGGAAGTCGTGAAAGAAGATTTCAAATCCGCTGATCTGCTCTGTGGGCCATTGGTTCAGCCGTTGTATATGGGCAATGTCGATGAGGGCAAAGAATTTGTCGAACTCTTCGAGCCCTGTTTCGTAGATACCCGATACCACGAATTTTCGGGCCCGGGGAGGATTTTGCATAAACCAAACCGAGAGAGAGTCGCCGATTGTCAAGGCCAGTTGGCGGGCTGTATGGCGCGAAATGAGGATATGGCTGCTCCGGAGGGTGTCGGAAGGGGTCCAGGAGTTGCCCTCCGACAGGTTGTTTCTAAAGAACGACCAGTCGAAATCGGCACCGATACCTTTCAAAATCAGTCCGCTGGTGCCAATATCGGTTTTGGCCAGACCCGGTTTGGTGGCGAAGGTCTGGATATGACGGATTTCGGGAATAGCCGACAGCTCTCCGAGAAACGATTGGTTTCGCTTTATAGGGCGAGTCTCGTACGAAAGGTTGGAATCGTAGTTGACTATCTGCACGTGTGCCGCAAATCCGGTTACTTTGTTGGCTATCTGGTGCCGGAATCCGGTAACTACCGATACTGCAATCAGCATTACCGCCAGACTCATTGCCACCCCCAGGGTTGTGATTCGCATAACAGAGTTCACCCGTTTTTTTTCGGGTGCTTCTGCGGCAAAACGACGGGCAATGAATAGGGGAGTGTTCAACGCGTGGTGTCTGAAAATGATGGCAAAAGTACAAAAGAATTGTTAATTTTGGCAGTTGAACCACTCCTCTCCGGATGCTCCGACAATGGCTTCTCCGACAGGGTTTCTTATTTGGGAGGGGAATAATTGTTTTCGATGAGAGATCTCTTTGCTGTTGTTGCTGCTGTGCTCTTTATGATAGCCGCTTTGCCCCTCGCCGCGCAGGATGAGGTTGAGGCGGGTGCTGTCCAGGTGGTGAGTTACGCCCCGTTTCTAAAAAACAAGAGCCTCGGTATTGTGGCCAATCAGACATCCATGGTGGGCAGTACCCATTTGGTAGATACGCTTTTGCGAATGGATGCCAGGATAGTACGCATCTTTTGCCCCGAACATGGATTCAGGGGTAATGCCGATGCCGGCGAAACGGTAAGTTCCTATGTAGACCCTCAAACGGATATTCCCGTGGTATCGCTTTACGGCGACCGCAAAAAACCCACTACGGCTCAACTTCAGGGAATCGATGTTATGTTTTTCGATCTGCAGGATGTGGGAGCCCGTTTTTATACCTACATATCTACGCTTCATTATGTGATGGAGGCGTGTGCGCAGAACGGGATTCCTTTGGTTATTCTTGATCGGCCCAATCCCAATGGCCACTACGTTGACGGACCTGTGATGGAGCCTGCCTATAAATCGTTTGTGGGGATGCATCCGGTTCCTGTGGTGCACGGTATGACCATTGGCGAATATGCCCAGATGATAAACGGCGAAGGGTGGCTGGCCAACGGAATCTCCTGTAGTCTGATGGTAATTCCCTGTCGTAACTACACCCATGCTGTACGCTATTTTCTGCCGGTGGCTCCATCGCCCAATCTGAAGTCGATGATGGCTATCTATTTATATCCCTCTACCTGCTTCTTCGAGGGCACCTCATTCAGTTTGGGGAGGGGTACTTCCGATCCCTTTACCATGTATGGGCACCCCGATTTTCCCGATACCTCCTATTCGTTTGTGCCGCAGAGCATGCCCGGCGCTAAATTACCTCCTTTTATGGGGCGTAGATGCTATGGGGTTAACCTCAGCCTGGTTGATCCGGAGTCGTTTTTTGAGAAACCGGGTTTGCGCCTCTCCTATTTGATAGACGCCTATAATCGCACCCCCGACAAAGCCCGTTTTTTTGTGCCCTATTTCGAGAAGCTGGCCGGAACGGCCCAGTTGCGGGCGCAGATCCGTAAAGGGATGTCGGAAGAGGAGATCAGGGCCACCTGGGAACCTAAATTGCGTGAGTTTCGTGAGATCCGGACCCGATATCTGATATACCGGGACTTTAAGTAATCTCTGTACGAAGGGAGCCGGTGGATAGTACGGATCAGGCAAACAATTGCAGTATATAGCCGGTTGCCGTCATCATGATGGCTACAATGCCGAAGAAGATCCCGATCATGCGCCAGGTAAGAACGGTCTTCAGCAATGTTGCTTCGGGAAGCGAAAGGCCAATCACCGACATCATAAAAGCCATGGCCACCCCGATTGGGATTCCCTTTTGTACCATAACCTCTACCACCGGTACAATACCCGCTGCTTGCGAAAAGAAGGGAATGCCTGTGAGCACTGCTGCCGGAACGGCCAGCAGATGACCCGATTGTAGAAACTGTTCAAAGTATCCGGCAGGCATATAGCCGTGCATAAGGGCACCAAGGCCAATGCCGGCCACCACATAGGGTAAGATTCGATTTAGCAGTTTCCAGGCGTCGATGGCCGAAGCCTTAAGATATACGGTAAAAGGCGGCCTGATGTTGGTGGTTGCCGGGGCGGGTTCCGAGGCAGAGAGGAGCCGCCTGACATGCTCTTGTAATCCCTCTTCAGGATTGAACCGGTTCATGATGATCCCCCCCAATGTGCCCAGTACAATACCGGAAAATAGGTAGAGCAAGGTGACCTTTAGACCAAAGCTGCCCAGAAGCATGGCTATGGCAATCTCGTTAATCAATGGTGAGGTGATTAAAAAGGAGAAGCCGATGCCCGCAGGAAGCCCGGCTTTAATGAGCCCGATAAAGATGGGAATAGATGAGCAGGAACAGAAGGGGGTAATGGCACCGAACAGCGATGCCGAGAGGTAGGAGAGCCAGGCCACCCTCCTTTGTTGCAGAAGAGCCCGGAGTTTGGTGGCAGGGTAGTATCGTTGCAGTAATCCCATCAATATTGCGATGAGCAGGACCAGTAAGAGCACCTTTACGGTCTGCCCCAGGAAGAATTCCGAAGCGCGTGTTGAAGACTCTTCGGCGTTCCATCCGCACACATCGCACATCAGCCAACGAAAAACGGCGGTTAAAAGTATCATTGTTTCGGATAAGTGTATGCTCCGGCAAAGGTAAAGTGAATTGTAATAGCAACAGTATCAAGAGTTCGGTTTTTGCCCGCATTTATTCTTGGCCCACTTGCTCAAAAAGTCCGATTTTACTGGCAAATTGTGAAACTTTTTCTAATTTTGGTTTCTGCCAATAACTACTATTAACCTATATATGATGCTCACGCTAAACCCCGCTCTCTCAGAAAAAGTACAGCGGGTTGGAAACATCGGATGGTGGAAAGTATGCTTTGCATCGCAGCATATCAGTTGTTCTTCCTATCTGAGTGAGCGTTTTGGTCTCTCTTCGCACTCTTTCTCTTACCGGGAGCTTTTATGGAGTTTGTGTAAAGCCGATCGGAGGCGCGTAGCCTCCGATTTTATGCTTTTACAGGCGGGTAGTTTTCTGCAGAATGTATACAGGGTTTCAGTCGCGGGCAACACCATCTGGCTCCACGTCTATTTCAGCCATAGTGAAGCGGGTGGCGAGGGGGGGGGCTCCTGTGCAGTGGGGTTTGTCAAGGACATAACCTATGATGAGCGACGCTTTCAGCTTCTTAAGGGTTTGTCCGATTATTCTGTTGGTCGGGATGCGCCATCGGTTTGTGATGAGCGGCTTACGGGTAGTTTTTTGCGGGCTTATTCTAAGTCTTTATTGCAGTTTGAACGAAAGTTTCATCCGGTTGCGCAAGCTGCCGAGGTGGGTTGGTTTTTTTGGTTTCCTGCCAAAAAAGAGGGGTTTGCCACGGAGATGTGGTACCGAAACCTGGGCGAGAAGCCCTTTACCCCTCTGGATCAGGTTATCGGAAAATTTCTCCAGGTGCACCCCGAAGATCGTAATCCGCTTTGTCGGTACCTCGATTGCACAGCTTCGCATGTGGGGGTTCAAACCCTCGAGGTAAGGGTTCGGGATAACGGAGGTTGGCGTTGGATTCAATCAACGATGATTTCGGGCGGTCTGGACGATAGTTCAGGATCGGCCGAAGGGGTTACTGAGATTTGGGGCATTAACCAGAATATCACCAATACGCGCAAACTAAAACTGCGTAACCTCAAAATTGTGGAGTCGGTTCCCGATTGCATGTACCGGCTTTCGCGCAGATTGGTTATAGAGGAGTGGCTTTCGAACGAGGCTACCTGGCAGAGTGTGCCTTATGCACCTGCCGGAACGTCGATCGAGGCCCTATACGGCGAGAAGGTGAAAGAGACCTTCGGCGGTGCCGTAGAGGCCTGTTTGCGCGATGGGGTGAAGCAGTTTTTTAAATTCAATGTGCCGGTTAATTGCGCTAAGGTCTATCTCGATTGTACAATGGTGCCTTTCGACGGGGCCAGTGTACTCTGTTTTCTTCATAACGCCACACAGGCAGTTCTTGGGAAAAAGGCTATCGAAGATTTGAATGAGTTAAATAACAGCCTGCTCAAGAATATACCCGCTGTTGTGTATGTGAAGGATCCCGCCGATGCGTATCGCTATATTATCTGGAACCGGATGGCACAAAACTCCGGGATTTATAGCCGTCGCGATGTGCTGGGTGCCACTGATTTCGATCTGCTCCCTGAGGCTCAGGCGCAGTTAGCGCGCAATGATGATGAACGGTTGCTCGATACCGGTGTGGGTGAAGAGTCTACCCAGGTTTTTCAGGGAAGCGATGGCCGGCCCCGCTATATCAGTATTCGCAGGACGCTGGTTCACCGAAATCATAAGTTGCCATTAATTTTGGGTATTGGGTGGGATATTACCGATAAGGTGTTTGTGCAGGAGGAGCTTATGCGAGCCAAAAATCGGGCGGAGGAGTCGGATCGCTTAAAATCGGCTTTTCTGGCCAATATGAGTCATGAGATCAGGACACCGTTAAATGGCATTGTAGGTTTTGCCAATCTCCTGAACGATAACGAACTCACCCCGGAGGAGCGAAATACCTATTCCCAGCTGCTCAATGAGAATAGTCAGCGTTTACTGCAGTTGGTAAACGATATCCTCGATATCTCTTTTATTGAGTCGGGAACACTCTTTTTCCGGATTCAACCTTGTAATCTTCATACCCTGCTTCAGGAGCAGTGCCAAACCTTTTCGCTCCTGATAGAGAAGGATGTGGTTTGTAAGCTCTCGCTTCCTGAACAAATCTACACCATCGAGACCGATGCCCACAGGGTTAATCAGGTTCTCTATAATCTACTTGATAATGCCCGAAAGTTTACCTCGTCCGGTACCATTACCCTGGGATATGGTCCTGTTTCTCAAAACCGTATGGAATTTTGGGTAGAAGATACCGGTATCGGTATCGGGGAGAGCCATCTTCGAAAACTCTTCGACCGTTTTTATAAAGTAGACGATCTGACCCGCGGAACCGGACTGGGGCTTTCGCTCTGCAAGCTCTTGGTGGAACGACTTGGAGGCGCTATCACTGCAACCAGCACACCGGGCGAGGGGACGAGATTCTCGTTCTGGCTACCGTATTGATGCGCTGCGCATCAAGTGCTCTAGTGCATCGAAGCGCGTTCGCGCTTCAAGAGCTGCGCTTCGCGCGAAACGACAAATACGCGCAAGCGCAACAGAACTGCGCTGACGCGCAAGTGCAACAGAACTGCGCTGACGCGCAAGTGCTCTAGTGCAACAGTGCTTCGCTGGCGCGCAAGTGGTTATCAATTAATGGTTAATGGTTAATGGTAAATGGTTAGTGGTTAATGCAATAAAACGCGCAAGCGCGAAAAGATTTTGCGTATTGGGCGTTTTTCGCGCGACAGCGCAGCATTAGAGCACTTGAAGCGCGCATGCGCTTCGAAGCACCAGAGCACCAGAGCACTATCTCTTCATTGAGCACTTGAAGCGCATAGCGCTTCGAAGCACCAGAGCATTAGCGCATTCACCATTCACCATTAATTCACCATTCACCATTTTTTTGCTATTTTTCTTTGTGTGGATAAAATAACTAAGAAATTAGTTGGAAAACTATAATTGTAGGTATATATTTGTTTCATGAATTGACCAAATTTATGGCTATGAAAGAGCTGACAAAAGCAGAGGAGCAGGTGATGCAGATTCTATGGAATCTGGAACGGGGGTTGGTGAATGATATTCTGGAGCGGATGCCCGACCCTAAACCTGCCTATAATACGGTTTCGACGGTGGTTCGGATTCTGGAGAAGAAGGGATTTGTGGACCACAAGGCCTACGGGAAGACGCATGAGTATTTTCCGTTGGTTTCGAAAGAGCAGTACACCAAGAGGTATTTGCGGGGTTTTGTGGAGGGTTATTTTGCCAACTCCTATAAGAGTCTGGTCTCCTTTTTCTCGGAACATGAAAATCTGTCGAACCGGGAGATTGAAGAGATGATTTCGCTGTTGCAGGATCAACTGAAACCCTCTGATAAGAAGTAGCTATGGAAGCGCTCACGCTCTATTTGTGGAGGTCGGCCGTGGTGGTGTTGCTCGTTTACCTCTTCTACCGGCTCTTTCTGAGGCGGGAAACCTATTTTCACTATAACCGTCTATTTCTTGTAAGCGGGTTGGTGTTGTCGGTGGTGCTTCCGCTGCTCCCGTCGACACTGTTGCCGTTTTCCCTGTCGGAATCACGGGTGGGGGCATTCCCTGTAATGCTTCAGGCTGCAGTGGTAACATCTGTACGCACGGGTGCACCCGTTGTGGCCGATTCCACCTCCATCCCTTCACTTTTGCCTCTTTTCTATTTTGCCGGGGTATGCTTGCTTGGCATGAGTATGGTTATGGGTATAGTGCGGCTTGTCCGGCTCTATTCCCGAAATCCTAAGGTGCATGAGGTCGGTTTTGTGGTGGTTCTGCTCAAAAAAAAGATCACGCCTTTTACCTTTTTCCGGTGGCTGTTTGTGCACCGTGATGATTTTCATCCTCAACAGCGTAGTGCCATGCTGGCTCACGAGATTGCGCACCGTGAACAGGGGCATTCGTTCGACCTTCTTCTTTTGGAGCTTGTTACCCTGATTCAGTGGTTTAATCCGTTTGTATGGATGGTGGGCAAGGCTTTGCGAAAAGAGCAGGAGTATCTTGCCGACGGGCAGGTATTGCGGCTCGGCTACAACAGAATTGCCTATCAACAGCTCCTGCTGGAGCATTGCCTGGGCATAGATTCTATACCGCTTACCACACATTACAACAGATCGTTATTACTGTATCGTATGAAAAAGATGGCTACACCCAAATCGAAACCATGGGTTAAAATCAAATACCTGATCTCTGCGCTTTTCACGCTTATTACGGCCGGACTGCTGGCCCTGAATCCCCTTTCGCCCACACCTGCTATGGTTGATACGGGGCATAAGCTTTTTTCCGAAAACAGGTCTGCTCTCTCTCAAGGCGTAGATAGCTCCGTTGCACATCCCGATAGCCAGCGCTTTGTGGCAATCGATACGCCGGCTCTCTATAATGGAGGCGAATTGTCGGGGGTTAAAACGTTTATCAACCAAAATCTGAAGTATCCAGCTATTGCCATCGAAAAGGGATTACAGGGCAGGGTATATGTGGCGTACTCCATCGATGAGAAGGGCATTCTTGTTGAACCCAGTGTGAAACAAAGCCGTTTAACGGTGATAGATGCAACAAATAGAGCAACCGAGATATCGACCGAGAGTGGAAAGGTGCCCGAGGCGCTGAAAGATGCTGTGGCGGCTTTGGAGCAGGAGGCGCTCCGGGTTGTGGGTTTGCTTGATGGCTTTACCCCTGCAAAAATGGAGGGAAAGGCGGTGAAAGTCTCATATTTGTTGCCTATACAGTTTGTTCTTTCTGAACCCGGGGCCGATAAAGAGAAAATTGCCCCGCCGCCTCCTCCGCCACCCACAAGGAGCACCGGCAGTTCGTCTACTACGCCTGTGGTTATAAAACTGCCGCCTCCCCCTCCGCCGCCTGTGAGGCGATAGTGCTCTGGTGCGCTTCGCGCAAATGGTTAACGGTGAATGGTGAATGGTGAATGCGCTGCGCGCGGGTGCTCTGGTGCTCAAGTGCTTCGAAGCGCGTGCGCGCTTCGAGTGCTGCGCTGCGCGCAAGTGATTGGGTGACGTAGGGGTTGGCCGTTTGGATGTAACTGCCTCTGAGACAATGGAGAAGTTAGGCGGGGCCCCATCGCTCTCAATGAACGCTAAAAAGAGGAGCTGTTTGAGCGAAGCGAGTTCTCCTCTTTTAGTGAATGAGAGCGAGAATGGGTCGCAGAACTTCGACCCGTCGAGGAGGTAGTTACGGCCAAATAGGCAGAAAAAAATGGTTAGTGGTTAATGGTTAATGTGTGCTTCGCGCAAGTGCTCTAATGCTCTAATGCATCGAAGCGCGTGCGCGCTTCAAGAGCTCTAATGATGGGTGATGGGTTTTCGGTGGGGAATCTGTAGATTTGTGTAGAAAGCAAGTCA
>JBFWIG010000092.1:0-8835 GCA_050256115.1 Bacteroidales bacterium
GGTTTTTCCGGTTCCTCCCACCGTAATGTTGCCCACAGAGATTACCGGAATCCGAAACGATTTCGATTCAATCCATTTGTAATCGAACATTAGGTTCCTCAGCCCCACCGCCATCCGAAAAAAAAAGCCGGCCGGTGCCAATAGAAGCTTTACCCATTTGTTCTTGCGGTTCAACATAATCGGTAATTTACAATGAGCGGAAGCCAATCAGCTCCCTCATACCCTGCAAGGTACGCAATGCGCTTTCGCGCGCCTTATCGCGGCCCAACCTTGCAACCCGCGTTAAATAGGGTTGATCGGCCGAGAGCTCGGCAATCTTCTCCCGAAAAGGGGTGGTAAAAAGAATCAAATCTTCGGCCAGCTGCTTTTTCAGATCGCCATAGCGGATGGATCCGTTTTGATAGAGTTCTTCGAAATGGACAACAACATCCTCCTGCGAAACCACCTTCAACAGGGTAAAGAGATTCTCCACGGCCTCCGATTTCGGTTGTCCGGCAACCGGTCCTGCGTCGGTAGTGGCACGCATCACCTTTTTCCGGATAGCAGCAGGCTCATCGTTCAGGAAGATGGCATTCCCCTCACCCTCCGATTTGCCCATTTTCCCGGTACCATTCAATCCGGGAATCTTTATCAGGTTGTTCCCAAAATTAAAGGCGGTGGGCTGAGGGAAGAAATCGGCGCCGTACATCCTGTTAAAACGAGCCGCAAAGGTGCGGGTCATTTCAAGATGCTGCTCCTGATCCTTGCCTACGGGCACCTTATGTGAACGATGCATCAGAATGTCGGCGGCCATCAGGGTGGGATAGGTGAGCAATCCTGCATTTACGTTGTCGGGCTGTTTACGAATCTTCTCCTTAAAGGAGGTGCATCGCTCCAGTTCGCCTACATAGGCCAGATTGTTCAGAAACAGATAGATCTCCAGCACCTCCGGCACATCGCTCTGCACATAGATTGTCGACTTCTCCGGATCGAGTCCGGCTGCCAGATACTCTACCAGCACCTGCTTTACATTGCCGTTCAGATCGGAAGGGGTGGGGTGTGTGGTTAAGGAGTGATAATCGGCTATAAAGAAATAGCAGTTATAGGCATCCTGCATTCGGATAAAATTCCGAAGGGCGCCAAAATAGTTTCCAAGATGGAGGTTTCCGGTAGGCCGGATACCACTGAGCACTGTTTCCATAAAACTGAGGCAAAAGATCTTGTAAAAGACAAGAATAGGGGGGTTGATGGAGGGCAAAAGTAAGAAATGTTCCTCAAAAAACGTACTTTTGCCCGGAATATAGGAGCGTGAAGCTATGGAAACCACAAGACAAAGCAAAGTAGCCCGCCTGATCCAGAAGGATTTGAGCGATATCTTCCAAAAGGCGGGAAAAGAGATTACCGGAGGTAAGATGATTTCGGTTACCGTGGTTCGAGTCAGCCCCGACCTGAGCGTTGCCAGGGTCTATCTGAGCATCTTTCCCCCCGAGGGAAGAGAAGAGTTCATTGCACACCTTCAACCTTTTGTACGCAGCATCCGCATGGAGCTTGGCAAAAGGGTGCGTTTTCAGTTGCGCATTGTGCCGGAGCTGGCCTTTTTTATCGACGACAGTCTCGATTACGCCGAACGGATAGACAAGTTACTCGAATCTTGATTTTCTTCTCGCCTCTTTCCTCCCCGTCATGAATTTTCCCCTGCTGGTTGCTAAAAGATACCTTTTTGCTGCGAAGTCGCACACGGCAATCAATGTGATTTCGGTAATTTCGTGGCTCGGAGTGGTAATAGGCACTATGGCGCTCATTTTGGTGCTCTCGGCCATGAATGGTATCGACAACCTGATGAGCTCTCTCTATGGGAAATTCGATCCCGACCTGCAGGTAAAGGCTGTCACTGCAAACCGATTTCCCTCCGATTCGCTTCAACTACTGCAGATTGCTTCAATTAAAGGTGTGGCTTCGGTTTCGGAGATCCTGGAAGAGACAGTGCTTCTGAGCTATCAGAATAAGCAGCACTTGGCGGTGATTCGCGGCATTCCGGCCAACTATACCGAAACCACACGGATAACAGAGAGTCTGATTCGCGGCCATATCGATTTTGGATCGTCCGGAAACCCTGGTGCTATTCTGGGGGCAGGGGTACAATACTATCTCTCTGTCCCGGTGCCGTCTACCGGCCCCATTGAGATATTCAGTCTGCCAAAAGATACCCGCATCTCTTCGTTTGCCGACAATATGCTCAGGGGAAAACCTGTTTGGCCTACCGCTGTGTTTAGTGTAGACGAGGAGACCAATGCCAAGTATCTGTTGGCCTCACTCAATTTTGTAAGATCTCTACTGCAAGAGCCTTCTGCCGTTAGCGCCATCGACATTCATCTCGACCATGATGCCGACATTAATCTGGTCAGAAAATCGATTGCCGAAATAACCGGAGCGTCCATGAAGGTGCGCAACCGAAAGGAACAGAAAGAGTCGTTTTACAAAATTTCGCAAATGGAGAAATGGGCTGCCTTCTTTATTCTGCTCTTCATTCTGTTGATTGCCTCCTTTAACGTGGTGGCCTCTCTCTCGATGTTGATTATAGAAAAGAAACAGGACATTGGCATTCTGGAGAACATGGGGGCTTCGGACGATATGATTGTGAGAATCTTTCTGTACGAAGGCTGGTTGATTTCAGGACTGGGATCGCTGGCCGGCATGCTGCTGGGGGCGATTCTCTGTTGGCTTCAGATGGAGTTTGGCTGGCTGAAAATTGCCGGTTCAGGATCGTTTGTATTCGAGGCCTATCCCATGAGCCTCCGTTTTTCCGATTTTGTGATGGTCTTTGCCGCATCGCTTCTGATTGGACTCATTACTGCCTATATTCCGGCAAAAACCCTTGTCCCCAAATACCTCAACCCCGAAAGCCCATGCAAACCAAAGGCCCCCTGACCCCGCGCCGTCCCGATGGCCGTATGCTGTCGGAAATCGAGAAAGCACTCACTGTTTTACAGTCGGGAGGGATTATCCTCTATCCCACCGATACCATCTGGGGAATAGGCTGTGATGCCACACGCGAAGATGCCGTTGAGAAGATTTTCCGTCTAAAGAGAAATCACGAAAGTACATCGATGTTGATTCTCTTGGGACAAGAGTCACTCTTGCCGCGCTACGTGCAAAGTGTTCCCGACATTGCCTGGCAACTGCTGGAAGTGGCCGATAAGCCGCTTACGTTGATCTATCCGGGAGGCAAGAATGTGGCTGACAATCTGATAGCCAACGACGGATCGATTGGGATTCGTATTGTAAAAAACCCCTTTTGCGAGGCACTACTTTCCCGATTCAGGAAACCGATTGTCTCCACATCGGCAAATTTGCACGGATCGGCAGCTCCCGCCTCCTTTTCCGAAATCGCCCCAGAAATTGTAACCGGAGTAGACTATGCGGTAGATTGGCACAGAGAAATTCGCAGCTCCGGAACCGCCTCATCTATTATGAAAATCGAGAACAACGGCTCTTTCCGGATTATCAGACCCTAATCATTCGCGTTGGAGGTATCTTCCAACAAGTAGAGCCCTAACAGCCCTTCGGGCAGAATGGCGTGAATGATCTTCGCTTCGGGATCGACCCCTTCAATCAGATCTTCATGAACCGGGACAAGCAGCTCTTTCCCATCCTTATCTACCTGAAAGAGGACATTCTCCCCATAGTAGAGCACGTCGGTTACAACACCCACAAAGCCCGCATCGGCATCTACCACCTTGTACCCCAGTAAATCTTCGAGCGAAGGCTCTCCCGAACTCTCCTCTTCTATGGCTCCGGTGGCATATACGGTGCAGCCCAGGAACTCCCTTGCCCGTTCGTCCGAATCGGGCTCCTCAAATCGGACTACCACCGATGAATCGGAACGAACCGACCACTCTTCTACAAAAAAAGGGACAGGCAATCCTTCTATCTGAAGGAATACCTGTCCCGGCATTTCAAAATCTTCACTAAACGGCTTGGGCGAAACCAGCAAAAACCCGCCGCGATAACCCGAAAGACGGGTCAACGTGCCCAGCAGGCTGCCTCTCTCCTCAAGCGGCATAGTCGCTATTCGGCTCCCTCGGAGCTCTCTTCGGCACTCTCTTCGGCAGCATCACCAGAGGCAGCTGCCAATTTACGGGCCACCTTTTGGGCAATGGCTTCACGAGCCTTCGACTCGGCCTCCAGACGGGCTTTCTCCGCATCGGCAGCCGATTGCTGAATAGCCTCGTTGCTTTTTGCCACACGCGATGATTTGTCGGCCATCCATTTCGAGAAACGGACTTCTGCCTCGTCTACAGAGAAGGCACCCTTCTTCGCGCCTTCGAGCAGATGTTTTTTTAACAAAACGCCCTTTTCGGAGAGCATTCTTTTTACAGTTTCGGTAGGTTGAGCGCCCGTTTGAAGCCAAGTTAATGCACGGTCGAAATCAACATCGACCGAAGCAGGATTCGTATTCGGATTGTACGAACCAATCCTTTCGATAAACTTGCCATCCCGTGGCGCCCTGCTATCAGCTACCACAATGTGGTAAAAAGCATAACTCTTCTTACCATGTCTTGCTAATCTGATTTTTACAGGCATACGTAACGCTTTAAAGGTGTAATAAAATTGGAATTGGGTAAAAATTTGGAGTGCAAAGATAGAAATAAATCGAAGAAAAAGAGTCTCTTCCGAAAAAAATGGCGCTTAGGAGAGAAATCCCCGGCTGGTCTGCCCTTCCGATTCGGTAAGATATTTCCGATGAAAGAGAAGAATGATAAGAACTCCGATGGTGATGGCAGAGTCGGCAATATTAAAAACCGGTCTGAAAAAGATAAATTGTTCACCTCCCCATAAGGGGAGCCAGTTGGGAAAATGGCCGGTAATCAATGGAAAATAGAGCATATCCACCACTTTGCCGTGCAGAAGTGGTGCATACCCTCCCCCTTCGGGAAACATCGCTGCCACCTTAAAATAGCTGTCACCGAAAAGCGCCCCGTAAAAGGTACTGTCGATAATATTACCCAATGCGCCGGCAAAAATCAAAGAGAGCGACAAAACAAAACCCTGAGGGGCTTTTTGTCGGACAAGTAAACGTATCCACCAGCCGATACCTACCACAGCCACCAAACGGAAGAGAGAAAGAATTAACTTTCCGGTCTCTCCGCCCAGTTCCATACCGAAGGCCATCCCATTATTTTCGGTAAAATGGATAATAAACCAATCGCCCAGAATACGAAATTCCTGACCGATAATCATATGGGTTTTAATCCAGATTTTCAGTGCCTGATCCAGAACTAAGAGCAGGACGATAAGCAGGATTGCTTTGGTGCCCGGAGAACCTTTCATACTACTTCTGATCCTGTTTGGCCTCGATGCTGAGTGTAGCGTGGGGAACGGCACGAAGCCTCTCTTTAGGAATCAACTGCCCTGTTTCGCGGCAAATTCCGTAGGTTTTGTTCTCAATGCGAACCAATGCAGCCTGCAAATGCTGGATAAATTTCAACTGCCGCTGCGCGAGTCTTCCTGCCTCCTCTTTCGATAAAGCGGCAGCCCCCTCCTCTAAAACCTTAAAGGTGGGCGAAGTATCCTCGGTTCCGTTGCTGGAACTGTGTGTAATGGCGCTTTTCAACTGTTCGTAGTCTGTTTTGGCCTTATCCAGCTTCTCCATGATTAAATCACGAAATTCGGCCAATTCTGCGTCTGAATATCTGTTCTTTTCCGACATAGCCTGATCTTTTATTATGGCTAAAGGTAGCCCTATTTTATTAAAATGCAAATACAATAAAACCCATATCAGCAACTATGGCCGCGCTATGCTTTTTCTATCAAAACGCCCACATTGATCTCGTCTATCTCCATGGTAAGCTTACCATCTACAGAAGGCACGGTATCGAGTTTCGAAGCAAGCACCTGCGATGCAATGTAATCGCGATGAAAATCTAATGCCTCGTCGAGAGCGGGGTGCGATTCCACCGCAACATGAATCTTATCGGTTACATCGAATCCCAACTCTTTTCGCAGATTCTGAATGCGGTTAATCAGCTCTCTGGCCATTCCCTCCAGTTTCAATTCAGGGGTTAAGGTGATATCGAGGGCAACCGTCAATCTTCCGTCGTTGGCCACCAGCCAACCCGGTATATCTTCCGAAAGAATCTCCACATCCTCGAGCGTCATCTCCACCGGTTGATTATCGACAGTAAGTGTCCATTGCCCCTCCTTCTCAAAGCGGGCAATCTCCTTCTGCGAGAAGGCACCTATGGCCTGTGATATCCCTTTCATCAACTTACTGTATCGCGGACCTAACGTTTTGAAATTGGGCTTAATCTTTTTCACCAACACGCCTGTGGCATCATCCACATAGGCAATCTCACGGACATTCACCTCGGCAAGAATCAAACGTTTTACCGCTTCAACCTCCTCGCGCAGTTGTTCGTCGGTAAGGGGAATCATCATTTTCGAAAGCGGTTGACGCACTCTGATATTCACTTTGCGACGAAGAGCCAGTACCATAGAGGAGATACGCTGAGCCACCTCCATCTTACTCTCCAGCTCCTTATCCAGAGAGGCAGGATTGCACTCAGGAAAACCGGACAAATGAACCGACTCAAAAGGTTCGGCCGAGGTAACGCTATTCAGATCGGAATAGAGCTTATCGGCGTAAAACGGAGCGATGGGAGCCATTAATTTAGAAACGGTTACCAAACAATGATATAGTGTCTGATAAGCAGCCAGTTTATCTTCGGTAAGCCCTCCTCCCCAGAACCGTTTTCGGTTAAGCCGCACATACCAGTTGCTCAGGTGCTCATTTACAAAATCGGCAATCAGACGTCCGGCCCGCGTGGGTTCGTACAATTCGTAACAGGAGGTAGTTTCGGCAACGAGCGAGTTCAAAAGGGAGATTACCCAACGATCAATCTCAGGCCTGCGGACCAACGGAACCTCAGGCTCCTGCCCGGAAAAACCATCTACATTGGCATAGAGGGCAAAGAAGGAGTAGGTGTTGTAAAGTGTACCAAAGAATTTGCGGGTAACCTCTTCCACCCCGCCAATATCGAATTTCAGGTTGTCCCAGGGCGAAGCGTTGGTAATCATATACCAGCGGAGCGGATCGGAGCCATACTTTTCGATGGTAGAAAATGGATCGACAGCATTGCCCAACCGCTTCGACATCTTATTCCCGTTTTTGTCGAGCACCAGGCCATTCGACACAACAGTTCTGAAGGCAACCTTCCCGAAAACCATTGTAGCCAGGGCATGCAGGGTAAAAAACCAGCCCCGGGTTTGATCCACCCCTTCCGCAATGAAATCGGCCGGAAAGTGGGCTCCTGAATCGAATGCCTCTCTGTTTTCGAAGGGGTAGTGAATCTGGGCATAGGGCATAGCTCCCGAATCGAACCATACATCAATCAGGTCGCTCTCCCTGTACATAGGTTTCCCACTTTTCGAAACCAACACAATGCCATCAACTATCGGCCTGTGAAGGTCTATCTTTTCGTAATTTTCGGAAGTGTAGTTACCGGGCTCAAAACCGGGAAAGGGATTCTCCTTCATAAATCCCGCAGCGACCGACGCCTCAATTCCCTCGAAAAGCTCGGCAACCGAACTAATGCATCGCTCCTCCGAACCATCGGCAGTACGCCATACCGGAAGGGGTGTGCCCCAGAAACGGCTTCGGGAGAGATTCCAATCCTGCAGGTTCTCCAACCACTTGCCGAAACGACCTGTTCCGGTTGACTGTGGCTTCCACTGGATGGTGCGGTTAAGCGCTATCATCTGTTCGCGGGCAGCTGTCGACTTTACAAACCACGAGTCGAGCGGATAGTACAACACCGGCTTATCGGTACGCCAGCAGTGAGGATAATTATGTATCTGTTTTTCAATCTTATAAACTAACCCCTGTTGTTTTAACATCACACAGAGATCCAGGTCGAGCGTCTCATCCTTTTCGGTAAGCGCGGGATCGTAAGCATTTTTCACAAACCGCCCGGCATAAGCCTCATAGAGCGAAACCTGTACCGACGAGGCAATAAAAGCAGGGTCGAGCTCGGAAAGGGCAAAGAACTTCCCGGTTCGGTCTACCATAGGTTGAGAATTTCCCTCCCGGTCGGTCATCATCAATGGGGGGACGCCCCACTGTCGGGCCACCCGGGCATCGTCGGCGCCAAAGGTGGGTGCAATGTGTACAATACCGGTTCCATCTTCGGTGGTGACAAAATCGCCCGAAATGATACGGAATGCCCCCTCACCCGGATTGACCCAGGGAATTAACTGCTCGTACCTGACTCCACAGAGCTCACTCCCTTTGCAACAATCGAGCAGTTGCCAGGGAACCAGTTTATCGCCGGGACGATAGCTCTCCATATCGAGCTCGGCCGCCTTGGGGTTAAAATGATGGGCTACCAGATCATTGGCAAGAATATAGAGAACAGGCAAACCTGTATAGGGGTTAAATGAACGAACCCTGGCATAGAGGATATCCGGCCCTACACAGAGAGCGGTATTGGATGGCAGGGTCCAGGGGGTGGTTGTCCATGCCAAACAGGCCACATCGCAACCCGATTGGTCGAAGAGCTTTTCCGACAGAGCCTCTCTCACTACACGAAACTGCGCAACGCAAGTGGTATCCTTTACATCGCGGTAACAGCCCGGTTGATTAAGTTCGTGCGAGCTGAGGCCGGTTCCGGCAGCAGGCGAATAGGGCTGGATGGTATACCCCTTGTAAAGCAAACCTTTGTTATAGAGTTGACCCAGTAACCACCAAAGGGTTTCAATATATCGATTGTCGTAGGTAATGTAGGGATTGGACATGTCGACCCAATAACCCATTTTGCGGGTAAGATCCTCCCAGAGGTCGGTGTACTTCATCACCTC
>JBFWIG010000093.1:0-8821 GCA_050256115.1 Bacteroidales bacterium
GCTCTGGTGGCCACTTCGGGATCGGCCGTCATAAAACCGTCTACATTCATCCAGAGTTCAAGGGCCTCAGTTTTCAGGGCTGCAGCAATCAGCGCGGCAGAGTAATCGCCTCCCCTGCGACCTAGCATCGTAGTCTCGTCGCGGTAACTGCTGCCGGTGAATCCCTGCACAACGGCAGTTTGCTGTAGATCTCTGAAACAACTGCGAATGAGCCGTTCGGTAAGCTCCAGATCTACCCGGGCATGGCCAAAAGAGGCATTGGTCTTGATAAATTCACGTGCGTCGAAAAAGGCCGAACCGGTAACCATTCTACTCACCAGGAGGGCTGAGAGACGTGCGCCGAAACTGAGAATAAGGTCGGTTACCTTCGGGGTGAGCTCCTGCAGCAGGAAGACTCCGTGCAGGGTGTCGGAAAGTTCGGAAAGATTCTCCTTCAGTTCGGTCAGTGCAGCGGCTCTCAAAGAGGGCTCAACCAGACTCTCGGTGAGTCCGGCATATTTCTCTTCTACCTCCAGGAGCAAAGTTCGGTACGTCTCATCGCGCAGAACCGCTCTATTGGCCATTACCTGTAAAAGAGCCGATGTCTGTTCATCGGCCGAAACCACAACAATGCAGTAGGGTGCCTCCGATTGGATAATCTCTTTTACCAGGCGGAGTGTATCGGCCGACACCACCGACGACCGACCGAACTTCAATACCTTCATACGCTAAATTTACAGGGTTGCACTACTCACATTAGCCGCAGGATCAACCTTTTTTATTAATCCCTGCAATACCTTTCCGGGACCAACCTCTACATAGTCGGTGGCGCCGTTGGCCATCATGTTTTTTACGGTTTGCGTCCACTTTACAGGCGCTGTTAACTGAAGAACCAAGTTCTTCTTAATCTCGGAAGGATCGGTAACAGGCAGTGCAGTAACGTTTTGATAAACGGCGCAGATAGGTGCATGAATATCGGTGGCGGCAATTGCGGCCTCCAGTTCAACGCGGGCCGGCTCCATAAGAGGCGAGTGAAATGCCCCTCCCACAGGAAGAAGCAAAGCCCTCTTTGCGCCCGCGCTTTTCAATGCCTCGCAGGCGGTTTCTACCGCTTTTATATCGCCAGAGATCACCAGCTGGCCTGGGCAATTGTAGTTGGCTGCCACCACGATGCCCGGTGTCTGCCCGCAAATCTCTTCTACCTTCTGGTCGTCCAGGCCCAATACGGCTGCCATGGTAGAGGGCTCCTTTTCGCAAGCCTTCTGCATAGCCCCTGCTCTTTTTGCCACCAGGGCAAGCCCGTTCTCGAAAGAGAGCGCTCCTGCAGCTACCAGGGCAGAGAACTCGCCCAATGAGTGTCCGGCCACCATAGCGGGCTGAAAACTATTGCCCAGAAGTCGGGCCAGAATTACAGAGTGGAGAAAGATGGCAGGTTGGGTAACATTGGTCTGTTTTAAGGCCTCGTCGCTACCCTCAAACATAATATCGGTAATCCGGAACCCCAGAATCTCGTTGGCTTTTTCAAAAAGATCTCTGGCAGTTTCCGACTGTTGGTACATCTCTTTTCCCATTCCTGAGAATTGGGCCCCCTGGCCGGGGAATACATATGCTTTCATAACGTCCACTTTGGTTAAACGTGGCAAAGTTATTATTTTCTCCCAAAGGTTTTTGTATTTTTGCCAAGAGCTATTTCAGCGCAACACAAACCTACTTATCTATTTATAATGAAGCCAACCCTCTTAGTTCTTGCCGCAGGTATGGGAAGCCGTTACGGCGGTCTGAAACAGATTGATAAACTGGGCCCTTCGGGCGAGACCATTATTGATTACTCCATCTATGATGCCATCCAGGCCGGATTTGGCCGGGTGGTGATGGTAATCCGAAAAAGCATTGAGGCCGACTTTAAAGAGGTCTTTCTGAATAAGTACAAAGGGAAAATCGATATCTCCTATGTATTGCAGGAGGTAGAGTATGTGCCGGAAGGTCTCACCTACACCCCCGAACGGGTAAAACCCTGGGGAACCGCTCATGCCGTATTAATGGCGGCCGATGCCATCAAAGAGCCTTTTGCGGTGATCAATGGCGACGACTTCTATGGCGCGGATGCTTTCCGTACTATGGGTAAATTTCTGAGCCAAATTACTAATATGGAGGCTCGCACCTACAGCATGGTGGGCTACCCGCTGGCTAATACACTTTCGGAGTACGGTACAGTGGCCCGGGGTGTTTGTGAAGTAGAGGGTTCCGGGTTCCTTACGGGAGTGGTAGAGCGCACCTCAATAAGCCGGATAGATGGAGTTATTCAATACAAGGATGAGGCTGGCAGCCTTCATCCTGTGCCCGAAGCTTCGGCTGTCTCCATGAATTTCTGGGGCTTTACCCCCTCCTTCTTTGGCTACCTTCGTTCTATGTTTGCCGATTTTGTAAAAGAAAACGGCATGAACCCCAAATCGGAGTTCTTTATTCCTCTGGTGGCCAACAAATTGGTTAAATCGGAGGAGGCCACTATCAAAGTGCTTAACACACAGGCCGAATGGTTTGGGGTAACCTATAAAGAAGATCGTCCCTGGGTAGTGGCTCGTTTTGAGACGCTGGCCAAAGAGGGAATCTACCCTTCGCCTCTCTTTGCCTGACCATTCTGTTGTGCCATGACAACGCCTTTACATACGCCAGCTTATGCAGAGATCCCCTTTCTGGAGGGCGATTTCTCGGCCGAATTTCCTCAGTTGCTTATCACCAAACTGTTACAACAGGTTGCACCTATTGCAGTGTCGGTGGTAAACTGGCCCTCTGAGTATCCCGATGCACCAAAGGTAACCCTTCGGCTGGCCTATGGTGATGAGGCGCTGCTTCTTTATTACGAAGTTACCGAAGGGGCAGTAGTGGCCAGAGCCACCAACTATAACGGGAACGTATGGGAGGATTCCTGCGTGGAGCTTTTTCTCGATCCCAAAGGCGATGGCTTTTACTACAACTTGGAGGTGAACTGCATTGGAACGCCGCTCTTAGGTGTGGGCGAGGGCCGAACCGGAAGAGTTCATTGCGCTGAGGCCGATATGCAGGCCATTCAGACCTTCTCGTCGCTCGGATCGCTTCCCTTCGAAGAGAGAGAGGGTCCCGTTTCATGGAATCTGGCTGTGATGGTTCCCTATCGGTTACTGCAGCTGGAGGGGCCCGAAGCCCTTTCGGGCAAGCGTATCGGCGGCAATATCTATAAGTGCGCCGATCGGCTCTCCCGACCTCACTATGTAACCTGGAGCCCTATCGGCACACCGCATCCCGATTACCACCGCTCCAACTATTTTGGCACCTTCTATTTTTTGCCAAAGCAGGCCTCATTTTCCGCTTGTTGCCAATGAGCAGGATAATGGCCATAGATTATGGGCGAAAGCGAACCGGTTTGGCGGTGACCGATCCGTTGCAGATGATTGCAACCGCTCTTACCACTGTGGCTACCCACGAGTTGATCTCCTTTCTGGATACTTATCTGGCAAAGGAGCGGGTAGAGGCATTTGTGGTGGGCTATCCGCTCTTTGCCGATGGTACTCCCTCCGAGACCGCCATTACCTATGTAGACCCCTTTGTTCGCAGACTCAGAAAGCACTTCCCGCAGCAGCCGGTTACGCTCCTCGATGAACGATACACCTCGAAGATGGCTTTTCAGGCCATGATAGACGGGGGGCTCAAAAAAAAGGCAAGGGCCCGGAAGGAGACCATCGACACCGTGAGTGCGGTAATTCTGCTGCAGGACTTTATGGCCTCAGATCTCTTTACAAAGAATGTTACTTAATTAGTTGTTATGATATTACCTGTCTACGTAGTGGGTTGTCCTCTTCTTCGGCGTAAGGCCGAACCGGTAGAGGAGGGTATGGAGGGATTAGATACGCTGCTTGCCGATATGTGGGAAACCATGTATAAAATTGATGGTGTGGGTCTTGCTGCACCCCAAATTGGGAAGTCGTTGCGAATTTTTGTCATTGATGCCTCGCCCTATGCCGAGGACGACCCCTCGCTGGCCGATTTTAAAAAGGTCTTTATTAATGCCGAGTTACTGGATCTCTCGGGCGAACCCTACGCTTTCCAGGAGGGGTGTCTGAGCGTGCCGGGCATTCACGAAGAGGTGGTTCGCCCCTCTGAAGTGACGCTACGGTATCAGGATCAAAATTTCCAGACCTTAGAGCAACACTTCACCGGCGTGGCTGCGCGGGTTATCCAGCATGAGTACGATCACCTGGAGGGTAAACTCTTTATCGATAAACTGAATCCCCTGAAACGTCGTCTTCTTGCCTCCCAGATTGATCGTATCGGCAAAGGGAAGAGCGATGTGTCGTATCGCATTGTGCTCCCGTCAAATAAACGACGCTAAATGATAAGGGGCTCTTCAGGATAGCTACGCTGAAGAGCCCCTTATCATTTAGGGTTATCGCTTGCGACCGGTGGGTTTGGCTGCCGGAATCGGCGGGCCTATCACTGGAAACTGTCGGGTAGCAGGCGAGGTTTCGACGGCAGCAGGCGGGTTTTGGGCGCCAAACATGAATCCCATACCTCCGCGGTTCGATGCGTTGGCAGGGGTTAAATCGGGAATCTGATTGCCAATCAGAGCCGGCATGAAGATGGCGTTTAAGCCCCATTGGGCCACACTGTTGGTGCTTATTCCGGCGTTTTCATCAATCGGATTGAGTACATCGGGTGCTATAACCGGTTTGGTGGCATACATCGAGTAACCGTTCATACGACCCAGGAATTCCGACCAGGCACGTGCAGCCAGCTTCTCATCTTTCATTACATACGCCGCATAGGCGGTAAGACGGGGAACCAGGAAACCGTTCGAAGGATACTTGGCAGTCCGCTCGGTTCGGGCAGAGTCGGTTCGGGGCATGGAGTAGTATTCGCAATATTCCAGCCAGGTTTTGAAAAACGGCTTGTGCTCCAGAAAGGTAAAGAGCTCGAACATCATCTCCGCGCCGCCCATAATGGTGGCCAGATGATTGGAATGCAGATCGTTGCGATGCGCTTCGGCGAGGGTGATTTTTGCAGTGGCCGGGTCGTATCCAAACACTGCTTTTCCCGAAAAGAGGCCGTTGGGCATAGCCGCAAAATCACTCATCCCGGTGGTAATCTTATCGCGCCATTGGGTGTCGCCAGTCCGTTCCCATTCGGTCATCCAATTGGCCACAAAACTGATCCAGTCGGGGCCAAATCTTACCCGGGTGGGCGCATCGACGGGGGCTACGCTCACGGGCATGGCAATACGCATAGGGTCGAGCACCACGGTGGCTTTGTCGCCATTGAGCATCTCGCGCATCACATCACCTACCCGCTCGTCGGTGGTGAGATAGTAGTAAAACCTTCGGAATCCGGCCTGTCCGATACGGGCCTCTTTGGCGCCACATCCCCAGTGCGACACATTATGGCGCGATCCTAAACCCTGTAAATCGCCTATGTGGTAGCAATCCACTTCGGAGGTGTGTCGGGTCATCGCTTCGGCCAACGTAAAGGTATTGGGATTGCCTGTGCGCAGGAAACTGTACCAGAGCCAAAGATCGGGGGCCAGCTCTGAGTTGTCCCATGCCATGCCGCCAACATCATATCTCCATACATGGCGGGGCGCATCTTGAGAGTGCATGATATCACCATAGTTCCAGAAGCCATACCAGTGGTGTTGATCTATCATCTTGTTGTAGTAGAGAATACTGCTGTCGAGTTGGTTCTCCATCCACAAACGGGTGGGATGGCTGCGATCAGGGAGGCTCCAGAGATTTCCGAAGGCCCCGGCGCGATGGTAATAGTCGGGGGTACTCACCAGCCGTTCGGGCGCTGCTCCAGAGCGACTCATCTGCATTAAGGTGCTTTTTGCCGGCACCGAGCGGGTAACAAAGAGCGTGAGTTCGCTGGTGCGAGCCACGCCGTAGGGAGTGCTCAACCCCTCCTGTACATCCTCGTACGAGGAGTTCAAATCGTGCGCTATGGTATCGTAATGGCGAAGATCCATGGCGGCCGCATCGGGCGACCACATCCATACTTTGAGTTGTGCTTCGCGACTGCGGGCGTTGTGCACCTCGAGCGAAGCCGGAAACGATTGCCAGAAGTTCTTCAGACTAACCGCCAATCCACCGCTTACATCGCCTGCAAAGACCAGCCCTTCGGCTCTCTTACCGGCAGCCGAGGCCAACCAGCTGCTCTCGTTTCCGGTCCGTTTTATAATGGAGAAACCATTGGGCGTAAGTTGCGTGAGTTTAAAATCGTCCCAGACCGCCAAATCAGTGAGTAGTTTCTGATTGGGAGCCGTGTAGTCGGCCTTATCGGGAATCCGGATGCCTTGAAGTTGGTAGCTATAGGGGCTGCGTATTTCGGCGTGGGTAATAAATCTGCGGCCGTCGAGAGGCTGAATGGGTTCGGCCCATAAACCGCCATCCTGCCCCGAAAACCGAACGTGCCGGTTCTGTATCTCTTCGCGAAGTGGCACACCAAACACAATCCCCAATCCTTTAATAAAATCGCGGTCTTGATTTCCATCGTATATAATGGTGTGAGCCAACTTTATAGCCTCCTGATGGGCGTAAAAGTAGAGTCTTACCGTAAAGGGAAGCCAACGACGGTTCAACTTTGGAGAGTAGTGCATACCCTCTATCTTTACCACGGCGCGGATGGGCCCGTTCTGCTCCAGGGTTACCTTCGAGATCTCTCCCTCAAACTCCTCATATTGCACGGTGCCTTCGGCTGCCTCACGGGTGCCGCTCTCCAGCACAGCCACCAGCCTGCCATTCGAAACTACCGGATGGCCATCGGTGATAATCTCCGAAATAATCTGGTTACCCGATAGGGGGATACGTGCCTTCAGCACCCCGTTATCTATGGTGATGCCCTTATCGTCGCGGGTGGCGGTAAGGGGGTTTAGGGTAGCATACGGTTCGGCCGCCTTTACCGTGAAGGGACCCTCCTCTTTTTCCGGTAATGATGCGGCCATACCACTCCACTTTACGGAGCCGTCGGGCC
This sequence comes from Bacteroidales bacterium, assembly GCA_050256115.1. Classification (GTDB taxonomy): domain Bacteria; phylum Bacteroidota; class Bacteroidia; order Bacteroidales; family UBA4181; genus JAQVSH01. The sequence continues at coordinate 6,976 of JBFWIG010000093.1, forward strand.
AGTAGGCCAACGGCCACGTCTGAATCGGAAACTGTTTTCCGGAGGCGGTTTGCAGCACGAATTGCTGCGCTTTGGCGGTGCTCCCTTTGGTCCAGGGAATACCCCAACTCTGGCCTTGTGCCAGTTCGGAGTGTGCGGTAAGCCATTTCACAGGGGCCTCCTGCGCGGAGAGCGGCAGAAGCGAAAAGCTGAAGAGCAGGAGTAGTGCAATCGATTTCATAAATAGACAAATTTTTAAACAACAACACCCCCGGCAAGCAGAGGCGCTATCCGTAACCTAAAATCAAATGTACACTTTTTTGCCAATTTATCCGGCCAAACCCGAACTTCTCTCTCGGGATTGCTCGCCCAGATAGCCTCCATGGTGGCGAAGGGCATAGTCCGAAACGGTGAAGCCGATCTTCTTCATCATCAATACCACCAGAAGATCGCCCATCACACTCATAACGGTGGTAGAGATGGTAGGCGAGAGGCCTAAGGGGCAAAGCTCGGCAGGTCCGCCGGTATGCAGACAGACATCGGCCATTTCGGCCAGTTTGCTCTCCCTGTTTCCCGTGATTACCACAATGGGCACTTTGGCATTGAGGTCGCGGGCCAGGTATACCAGCTCTACAATCTCGCGAGTCTTGCCCGAGTTGGAGATCAATAACAGCAGATCGTCCGGTTGCAGAACCCCCAGGTCGCCATGCTGTGCATCGGCGGGGTGAAGCCATACCGAGGGCGTACCGGTAGAACTGAAGGTGGTGGCAATACTCACGGCAATCTGACCTGCCTTTCCCATACCACTAACCACCACTTTGCCACCCCGTTTGTGAACGGCCTCGTAGATAAGGTCGAGGGCCTTTTCGTAAGAGTCGTTAACCGGGATGTTCAAGATGGCATTTGCCTCGCGTTGTAACAGAGCTGGAATTTCGCTTTGCATAGCTTAAGATTTTTCAGCACAAAGATAATAGAATTGGCGGTTCAGCCCTTGTTCAGGCCCAGTAAGTGTCGGGCATTCTCCAGGGCTGCAGGGGTAACCGTCTCTCCACTTAACATCCGTGCAATCTCTTCGATGCGTTCGGGCGGAGATAGTTGCCGAATTCGGGTTTGTGTGCCTAATTTACTGCCGGCCTCTTTATACACATGATAGTGAGCTGATCCCTTGGCTGCCACCTGAGGCAGATGGGTAATATTGATCATTTGTGTTCCGGCCGACATCAATGCCAGAATCTTACCCATTTTATCGGCAATTTCGCCCGAAACGCCCGAATCGATCTCATCGAAAATAAGGGTGGGCAGGGCCAGGGTATTGGCGATGGCAGCTTTTATACTGAGCATAATGCGCGACAGTTCACCGCCGGAGGCAATCTTAGTAAGTGGCTGCAGTTCCAGATCGGTATGGGCCGAGAAGAGAAAGAGGGCCCGGTTGTGTCCTGTTTCCGAGAAGCCATTCTCCTCATGCAACGCTATCCGGAAACGGGCATCGGGCATACCCAGTGTGTGGAGTCGTTCTTCGATTTCCGATTCTATAAGAGGGATAACCCGGCTTCGCGCATCGGAAAGAAGGGTCGCCTCTTTTTCCAGCCTCTCCTGCAGTTGCGCCTTTTGGAGGGCCAGATCCTCTATCTCCCTATCGATTGTGGAGAGGTTGTTGAGCGTTGCTCCGATCGCCTTTTGGGTAGCGAGTAAATCTTCTACCGATCCTACCCGGTGTTTATGCATCAGCCCATTCAACAGGTCTAGCCGTGCAGAGAGGACCTCAAGGCGCTGCGGATCGATTTGGAGCGATGAGGGAATAGCGGCCAGGTCGCGGTCGATATCACGCAGTTCTATCAGGACCGACTCCAGCCGCTCTTTAGCGGGT
>JBFWIG010000094.1:0-8705 GCA_050256115.1 Bacteroidales bacterium
ATGCTATCCGGTTCAAGAAATTGTAGAAAAAAAGAGGGAACTATTTTTTGGATAGAAAAAAACTGTTACTTTTGCGCTCTCAATTCGCAGTTAATAAACTTCTTTAGCTCAAAATATCATGGCAAACCACAAATCAGCCCTCAAAAGAATCAGACAAGCTGAATCGCGCAAGCTCGACAACAAATATTACGCAAGAACCACTCGTAATGCTGTTCGTAAACTGAGACTCTCTACCGAAAAAGCAGAAGCTGCGGCTGCCCTGCCTAAGGTTGTCTCTATGCTCGACCGTCTTGCCAAGAAAGGAGTTATTCACAAAAATAAAGCCTCGAACATTGCCTCCAAACTGGCCCTGTTCACCAATAAACTGGCATAAACCATTTCGTTCCCCCTATACTAACGAGAACCTCAGAAATTGAGGTTCTCGTTTTTTTTGTGGAAAACCGCCGAGGCACGAAGCATCTGCGCTACTATATTTTCCACCAACCTTCCCTGGTTTACCATGAATAACCAATGGGTCATCAAATTCCTACTCCCTTTTCTATTTTTAGTACCTTTACCCCAATAACACCGGAAAAAAACCGTTCCACTGCCACACGAATCATCAGATAATTATAGCATTAGAGAATCATAGCATTTGCGCGCAGCGCATTCACCATTAACCATTAACCATTAACCATTAACCATTACAACCCATGTCTACTCCCAATTTCTCCCTTCAAAACAAAGTTGCAATTGTCACCGGTGGTGGCGGTGTTTTAGGCGGCAGTATTGCCAAAAGTCTGGTAGAAGCAGGCGTACATGTAATCATCCTTGATATTCGGACAGAGGCTGTCGATAGTCGCGTACAGGAACTGGAACCTTTGGGAAGCGTGAAAGGCTGGGTATGCGATATTCTGAACCGGGAGAGCCTGCATGAGGCAGCAAAAAATATCGGCAAACAGTTTGGCGGGGTCGATATTCTGGTAAATGCAGCCGGAGGCAATATTCCGGGAGCCACCCTAACCGAAGAGCAGACAATCTTCGATATGAAAATGGAAGATTTCGACAAAGTGATGCAGCTCAATCTAAACGGGAGCATTCTGCCCTGTATGGTATTTGGCGAGATGATGGCACGTAACGGGAAAGGAAGTATAATCAATATCTCTTCGATGGCAACCTATTCGGCCATCACCCGTGTTCCGGGCTATTCGGCAGCCAAGAGCGGCATCAATATCTTTACACAGTGGCTGGCCACAGAGCTGGCCCTGAAATTTGGCGAGAAGGTGCGGGTAAATGCCATTGCACCCGGATTCTTTATCGGCAATCAAAACCGCGCCGTATTGATCAATCCCGACGGATCATACACCAACCGGAGCGTAAAGGTACTGGCAAAAACACCGATGAAACGGTTTGGCGACATCAGCGAATTGAACGGATTGGTCCATTTCCTCTGTTCGGATGCAGCCAGCTTCATTACCGGAGCCATTATCCCGGTAGACGGGGGGTTTAGTGCCTTTTCGGGGGTGTAGATGCGGGAATTAATGGTGAATGGTGAATGCGCTGCGCGCGAAATGGTGAATGGGTGCTGCGCGCGAGGGCTCTGGTGTAGAAAAGAAGTGCTCTGGTGCTTCGAAGCGCGTGCGCGCTTCGAGTGCTGCGCTTCGCGCGAAACGACAAATACGCGCAAGCGCGGAGGAATAGTGCTCTAATGCTGAAAAAGGAATGGCTAGTGATTAATGAAAATGATAAGGTATGGCTCTTGAGAAATCGTGGCGTTGGTTTGGGTATAACGATCCTATTCGTCTGGCTGATTTGCAGCAGATGGGGGTTGAAGGGGTGGTTACGGCACTCCACCATATCCCAAACGGGCAGGTATGGCCGGTAGATGAGATTATGAAGGTGAAACGCGACATCGAAGCGCATGGTATGCGCTGGACAGTGGTGGAGAGCCTGCCGGTTTCGGAACCCATCAAAAGTCGAAAAGGACCGTTCGAGAAGATTATTGCCAATTATAAGCAATCAATTATTCATCTGGGAGCTTGCGGTATCGATACGGTCTGCTACAATTTTATGCCGGTGCTCGACTGGATCCGAACCGATCTGCACTATCTGCTTCCCGGCGGGGGCGAAGTGATGTACTTCGATTATGCCACTTTTGCCGCATTCGACCTCTTTATGGTAAAACGGCCGGGTGCCGAAGCCGACTATTCGCCCCAACTGATTGAGGAGGCTCGGAAGGTGGCAGGAGAGATGGAGCCTGCAGAGCAAGAGAGGCTTGCCCGAAACATTATTGTGGTTTCGCAGCAGTTTATCGACGGAGCTATCGATGGTTCGGCCACCGATTATAAAACCGCTTTCCTGCAATTGCTGAATACCTACCACGATATCGACACCGAAAAACTGCGCGAACACCTCTCACGCTTTCTTCAGGAGGTGGTGCCGGTTGCTGAGGCTGCCGGGGTGAATCTTTGTGTGCATCCCGACGATCCCCCCTTTCCGGTGTTGGGGCTCCCCAGAATTGTGAGTACGCTCGAAGATATGGAGTGGATCTGCAACCAGGTAGATTCGCCCGCAAACGGGATCACCTTCTGTACAGGTTCGCTTTCGGTTAACCGGCAAAACAATCTTGAGGCCATCGTGAAACGGTTGGGACACCGGATTCACTTTGCCCATCTGCGCAACAACCGCTTTTTGGGAAACCGGGTATTTCATGAGTACGGCCATGTGGAGGGCGATATCGATATGTACCCTATAGTGAAGGCGCTGCTTCAAGAGCAGCAAAGGAGAAAAACCACAGGCAGAAATGATTATCGGATGCCTTTCCGACCCGATCACGGGGTGAAGATGCTCGACGACTTTTCGCGCGAATCGAACCCGGGCTATCCGCTGATCGGGCGATTGAAGGGACTTTCGGAACTTTCGGGTATGCAAACAGCTATAGAGCGGGAACTGAGCACGTCACAACCGACAACTGCTTTGACGCATTAACTGTTATAGGTTGCTGACTGCTTTAGGACACCAACCGCTTTAGGTTGCTGACAGGTTTAGGTTGCTGACAGAGGGCTCCTCAGGAGGCGGAATCTACCTCCTTCAGAAAGTTGTCTGCCTCCGTCAAGTAAAGAGCCTCGGCCTCCAGATGATGGGCATGCGAACAGCCCTCAAATACCTTTAGGCGTGCCGCCCGAAAGTGTGCCTGATAGTGACGCATTGTATCGGGCGAAGCCTCATCGAACTCCCCACAGGTAAGCAACACCGGCAGATTCAGTTTCGACAGTCCCGCTTCGATAGAAAAGTTGCGAAGGGTACCGGTTACGGTAAATTCGCTGGGGCCCCACATGTAAAGATAGAGCTCCGTATTGAAGGCCGCCATCGACTGCATCATGCAGTCGGGCCATGGGTCGAGCCGGCAAACATGCCGATTATAATAGGCAGTGATGGCCTCCTGATACTCCTCCGAATCGTAAACCCCGACCTCCTCTGCACGTGAAACCGCGGCCCGAACCGTTACCGGGAAATGCGAGAGATGCTCTTTTTGGTCGTTGGCCCAACGAACCGAGTCGAGCAGCGGACCACTCAGCACCAGCGATGAGATACCCGAATCGGGGTGAGACAGGGCGTAGGAACCGACCAGGCCGGCACCCCACGACTGCCCCAACAGATGAACCCGTTCAAGATGCAGTGCTTTACGCAGTTGATGCAACTCCTCTATGTAGTGGTCAAGGCGCCAGAGCAACCGATTATCGGCCCCATCGGAGCGGCCACAACCCGCTTGTTCGTAAAAGATCAGATCCCTGCCGGAAGCAAGCGCCTCCAAAGGGGCCATGTAATGTGCTGAGATTCCTGGGCCACCGTGCACAAGAACCAACGGCACACCATTTCCGCCCGAGATCCTTTTGTACCAGATTTTGCCGGTAGGCAAATGCAAATAGTTGTCTGTAGAATTTTTCATGGCCGGAATATTTTTGTGTAAAACACCTAGGGTTCTCTCCAGTCGCCCTGCTCTTTCAACAAAGCCACAAGCGCATCAACCGCCTCCTCCTCGCCAAGATTTCTTCTTACCAGACTCTTCCCCTTGTAAAGAGAGATTTTGCCCGGACCGGCACCTACATAGCCGTAATCGGCATCGGCCATTTCGCCTAAACCATTAACAATACAGCCCATAACGGCAATCTTCAACCCTTTGAGATGTGCTGTTTTGGAACGAATCCGCTCGGCCGCCTCTGCAATGTTGAAGAGGGTTCTTCCACACGAGGGGCAAGAGATATATTCGGCCCGACTCATCCGGAGACGACAGGCCTGCAAAATATTCAAAGTGGTTTGGGCCAGTGTGTCGGCACCAAGCCGATTATCGGTATCAAACAGCCAAAGGCCGTCGATAAGCCCCTCGGTAAGGAGCGATCCCAAATCGAAGGCCGCTTTGCATTGAAAATCGGGCAGCGGCTCCCCGCGATAGCCTCTTTTTACCACAAGAGGCATTTGTGGCATTGTCGATCTGGCTTCGCGCAAAACGCGCGCCACCTCCGAAACGGGACATGTGTCAGGCCAGGATACCACATTTGCCTCTCCGCCCGGAGCGCGAAAGCCCTCTTTACGCCAGAAAAGACTCTTCTCTTCTACGGCAGTAATGGTTTCGCGCTCTCCCCTGAGTGCTGTTGGCAAGGGTTGCAATAAAAGAGATTGAGAACCATAAGCCACCAACATCTTTGCAACGGGGATCTCCTCTTCCGGAGGGCCCGTAAGCGAAACCCGGATGGTGTCGCCCACCCCCTCTTGCAAGAGCGCACCGATGCCCACGGCCGAACGAATCAGACCATCTTCGCCGGCACCTGCCTCGGTTACGCCTAAATGTATGGGGTAGTCCATATCTTCGGCGGCGAGCATCTGTACAAGGAGCCGGGTAGAGGCCATCATTATACCCGTATGACTCGCCTTCATGGAGAGAACCAAGTGATGAAAACCCTCAGCGTGGAAAATCCTTACAAACTCCATGGCCGATTCGGCCATGCCCTGAGGGGTATCGCCATACTGATGCATAATGCGTTGACTGAGCGAGCCATGGTTGGTTCCCACCCTGATGGCCGTGCCAAAATCACGACATATAGCAATCAGGGGCAGGAGACGTAGTCTTACTCTTTCGAGTTCGCCGGAATGATCGGAACGGGAGTCGGTATAGTTGCCGGGGTTGATCCGAACCTTCTCTACCACACGGGCCGCCTCTTCGGCCACTTTAGGGTTAAAGTGCACATCGGCAATAAGGGGTGTAGAAAATCCGGCCTCTCTGAGCCCTTTTTTCAGACGTTGAAGGCTCTCGATTTCACGAAGAGAGGGAACTGTAACCCGAACATATTCGCATCCCGCCTCGATAAGACGGATTGTTTGTGCCAAAGTGGCCTTCACATCCGACGTATCGGTATTGGTCATCGACTGCACCCGCACAGGATGGGCTCCGCCCAAGGGGAGATTGCCAATCATCACCTCACGTGAGCGGCGTCTTTGCGGGGAGAAGAGCTCCCTACTTAATGGTCCAGTCGCAGCCATCTTTTTTGTCTCTGATCTCGACGCCCAACTCGGCCAGTTTGTTTCTGATCCGATCTGAAGCCGCATACTCTTTGGCCGCTTTGGCCTCCAGACGAAGGTCGCAAACAAATTGTATCAGATAATTGAGGAGTGCTTCGTGATGCGCTTCGGCAATCGAAGGCTCTTGTAACCCGAGCAGATCGGAAAGATAGCACCGATACAACCGACGCATCCGTTCGAGATTCTCTAGGGTAAAGCCCTCTTTGGCCTCATAGGCCTGATGTATCATCTTTAACCCGTCGAAGAGATGGGCAATCACCATGGGGGTATTCAAGTCGTCGTTCATGGCTTCGGCACAGGCGGCTTCGAGCTCCGACGGATTGAGCGTACCGGTAGCAACGGGCAGAATCTTATCAAGCAATGCCAAACCGGCCATCAGTCGCTGATACCCCTTTTCAGAGGCCTGAAGCGCCTCATTAGAAAAATCGAGGGTGCTGCGATAGTGCGCCTGCAGGATGAAGAAGCGAATGGCCATCGGGGAATAGCCCTTTTCGAGCAATGTATGGTTGCCGGTGAAGAGTTCGTCGAGCGTGATGAAGTTGCCCAGCGATTTACCCATCTTCTGTCCGTTGATGGTAATCATATTGTTATGCATCCAGGTTTTTACCGAGGGCCTCCCCTGTGCGGCGGTCGACTGGGCAATTTCGCACTCATGGTGCGGGAAAAGCAGGTCCATACCTCCGCCGTGAATGTCGAATGTATCGCCCAGATAACGGGTACTCATAGCCGAACACTCCAGATGCCATCCGGGAAACCCTTCGCTCCATGGCGAAGGCCAACGCATAATATGCTCCGGCGAAGCCTTTTTCCATAAAGCGAAATCGAGGGGATTCCGCTTCTCCTCCTGCCCATCGAGGGTTCGGGAGTTAGCTACCTGCTGATCGAGAAGTCTGCCCGATAACTCACCATAGGGATATACCGAAGCATACTTAGGCAGGTCGAAATAGACAGAGCCATTGCTTTCGTAGGCAAACCCGGCCTTCAGTATCTGCTCAATGAGTTGCTGCTGTTCAATAATATGGCCTGAGGCCCTGGGTTCAATGCTGGGAGGCAGCACATTGAGGGCCTCCATGGCGTGATGATACCTGGTGGTATAAAACTGCACCACCTCCATAGGTTCAAGCGCTTCGAGCCGGGCCTTTTTAGCAATTTTATCTTCGCCCGAATCGGCATCGTTCTCGAGGTGGCCTACATCGGTTATATTGCGCACATACCTAACCTTAAAACCCAGATGCCGCAGGTAACGGAAGAGGATATCGAAAGTGATTGCCGGACGCGCATGGCCCAGATGGGCGTCGCCATAGACCGTGGGGCCGCATACATATAACCCCACATGAGGGGGATGAATGGGTTGGAACGGCTCTTTGGTGCGGGTGAGAGAGTTGTATAAAGTAAGAGAGGTCTGCATGATTTATCGTTTTTGCCGGGCAAAGTTACAAGAATCGGCCCGAATCTCTTAAAAGGCGGCCATCAAAAGGTTAATATCGCGAAAGGGAAGTCCCAGATGGTCGGCCAGGGCAGAGTGGGTAAGAATACCGTTCATGAGGTATACTCCCTGCCGCAGTCCGGCGTCGGAGCGAAGCCGGGGCATCACCCCAACGCTCAACATTTCGTGACAGACATGTACCATCACATTACTGAGGGCTATAGAGGAGGTGCGAGCCACCCGCGAGGCGATATAGGGCACACAGTAGTGAATTACACCCTGGTGGGTACCTACAGGATGTTCGGCCGAGCAACAGCTGGCCGTCTCGATAGAACTCGCCTGACCAACTCCCAGATCAACAATAACAGATCCCTTTTTCATACGCGACACCATTTCGCAGGTGATGCGGAAATGGAGATCTGAAACATCCTGGTCGAGCGCAACAATCACCACATCGGCCGAACGAAGTGTTCTGTCGAGTACCTGCGGATGGAGAATGGAGGTGTACATGCGGGTACCCAAATGGTTCTGTAGCTGCTCGAGCCTGAGGATATCATCGTCGAGAACTTTTACAAAGGCTCCAAGCCCCATAGCTGCACGGGCTGCCGCTTCACCGGCCGTTCCGGCACCCAGGATGGCCACTTCGCAAGGGGTAATACCGGAGATGCCACCCAGCAAAATTCCTTTTCCCCCGGCACTGTTACTCAAATACTCGGCTGCAATCTGCACCGAAGCCATCCCCTCAATTTCTCGAATCACCCTTACCACCGAAAGAAGGCCGTTGCGATCGGCCATATATTCGAGGGCAAAAGCGGTGATTTTTCGGGTTTGCAACACCTTCACAAAATCAAGGCTGTGATTGCGTTGAAACAGATAAGAAAAGAGCACCTGATGACCCCGCATCATTTCGGCCTCCTCCGGAAGCGGAGGCTGTATTTTTAGAAGAATATCGGCTTGTGAGTAGGCCTTTGCGCTGTCGACAATCTCAGCACCATGCTCAGAATAATCCACATCGAGATATCGGGCACCCAGTCCGGCTCCTGCCTCGACCCAGATGGTGAAGCCCGAACGGGCCAGTACCGCCACCGCCTCGGGTGTGAGCAAAATGCGTTTTTCCATGGCATCTTTTTCACGCAAAAGAGCCAGAATCGGTTTGGCACTGCGCGGCTCGGCTTCGAGAGTCTCCTCCTGCGTAGAAAAATAGTGGCGCAGGTAGGTAAGCGCAATGGAGGATCGGTCGGCCATATTCTACAATATTAGAGGGAAGGGAGGCTGACAAGCCTCGATCCGTCGGGTTGTTCGGTAATATAGACGCGGCATACCGAATCGGGCAGAATCATCTCTCCTCGCTCGGGCCACTCTACAAAGCAGTAATAGGGACTTTCAAAATACTCCTCCCCGCCAAAGTCGAAAGCATCGGAGGGGTTTTCGAGACGGTAAAAATCGAAGTGATAGACCCAACCGTGAATCGGGGTACGGTAGGCATTCACAATGGCAAAGGTGGGACTGGTAACCGGATCGGTCACGCCCAATTCGGCGCAAAGTGCCTTAATGAAAGTGGTTTTCCCCGCACCCATGGCACCATAAAACGCAAAATGGCGATAACTCCCGGCCACCCGGAGAAATCGGGCAGCCACTCTCTTTAGGTCGTGAAGCGAAGCAATGTGCAGATCCATAGGCAGGGTATTAACTCTGTAACGGCGACAATATAACAAAGGGAACC
>JBFWIG010000095.1:0-8669 GCA_050256115.1 Bacteroidales bacterium
TTTAACTCCATATTAACACCCTGAACAACAGCGCCATCATCTGCATTTTTCCGAGTATATATTACAGTTCCGTTTGAGTCGGGGTCACCAAACTCATTCACAAAAGGGTTGTCAAGGCGTGTATAGAAACCCTCTATCAATAAACCTGTGTATACAGAGCCCAACAATGCATTGTAGTCGAGCGAAGCGGTAAAACTGTGACTCGTCTCCTGCTTCAGTCCGGGATCGTTTTCGTTAATTACCTGTCGCGAACCCGATGTCTCAATGTGCAGATCTTCGTCGAAAATTTGTGGAGCGCGATACCCCTGCGAATAACTCACGCGTGCCTGGAGATATTTGGCAGCATTGAACATTACACTCACCCTGGGGCTAAAAACATTACCCGTTTTTGTACTTTGGTCGGGATGTGCCAGATCTTTAATGCTATAGTGATCGAAGCGCCCACCCAGGGTAATCTTGGCCTTTTCCCACTTCCATTCGTATTGCGCAAAGGCTCCGGTGGTGGCCGATGATTGATCGGCCACGGTAGTGGCATCGGTATGCGGAACCGACACAATCACGCCATCAAGAATCACAGCATTTTCGAAATCGGGATATCCCAATTTTTTGTCCAGAAGAAAGCCACCGGTTCGCTCTACACCGGCTATCAACGAGGAGGACCTCATCCACCATTTATATTGTGCACCAACATGATAGGTCTTATCCTTTGAGTTTCCGTAATCTTTGAGCGACTGATTAGCTCCATAATAGGAATCCCGGTTCAGAAACTGACCAGAGGCATACACCGAAAGCATATCATACTCTCTGAAGAACTGCTCAAACGTTATGGCGGCCACCTTTAAGTCATGCTTTACAGCTTCGGCAATATCCCGTTCGTGCAGCGGAGCATTTTGTTTGTTCCCACCGTCACGCTCTTCGTCAATGGCAAAGAAATCGAGAGCCAGTTTACTTCGATGTCCCATTTTATGAAAGAGCCTCGACCCCAATGTGAGTGTTTTCATCGGAGCTATCTCCGAAAAGCCGTCGCGATTGGCATCGAACAGCGCTCTTTTGCGGGTAAAGCCATAGAGCGAAAGACCGCTCTTACGATCGTCCGAAATCATGTTGGTATTAAAACTCAATGAGTAATCGGGAGCGGAACCCTCCGCGCCTTTTACACCAACGCCCGTAAGCGCGTAACTACTGCCCACTTCGTAACTGTTAATATCGGGATCCTTGAGAATAATATTGATAGTTCCTGCTATCGCATTACTGCCAAACAGCGCCGATCCACCGCCACGGACCACCTCAACTCGCTCAATCATATTGGCAGGAATCAACTCTAAGCCATACACACCTGCCAAACCGCTAAAAATGGGTCGACTATTTATAAGTATCTGTGAATAAGGACCTTCGAGTCCGTTCATGCGAACTTGGGTAAATCCGCAATTCTGACAATTATTCTCGAGTCGAAGGCCGGGCGAGAAATTAAGTCCCTCCCCTAAAGTGAGCGACTGTGAGGAGGAAAACAATTTGGGCGCCAGTGTGGTTACAATCACCGACGCCTCTGTACGCTTTTGAACACTCCGATCGGCCGATACGACCACCTCTTCAAGGTTCAAGGCATCCTCTTCGAGCGAGAAATTAACCTCGACAGTCGATTGCGGGCTTATGGTAACCACCTTTTCCTGCGGCTTAAATCCCAAGAGCGATACCATCAGGGTGACCTCTCCTTCCGGCAGATTCACCAACCGATAATGACCGGTCTCATCGGTAAAGGTACCAATGGAAGTTCCCTTTATGGAAAGAGCTGCAAACGGCAGATGCTCCTGGCCGCCTAATACATGCCCGAAAATCCCGGAATCCGTTTTGGGGCCTTGCGAAAAGAGCGGACTACAAAGAAAAATAGATAAAACAATTATAGTAAGACGATTCATAGAATATTATCTTAATTGCTCAATAAACTGATTGATTAAAAACTGGTTAGCTGACTTTTTGCATAACGAAGCGTCATCCGGAAAGCGTTCTGCAAGCAGAGCTTCGGCTTTTGTATCGAGCGGCAACGCCAACCGCAAATGGTTTAAGGTCAGGGGCTCAATAGGTGAACGATAGTCGGTACTAAAAAAAAATCGAACAGAAGGCTCTTCGAAAAATCGGTAACCTCTCGCTCTCCAACGCCTTACAACGCGGGTTGCATTGGTAGTATAGATTTTAATACTGCCGGTATCCACCACCTCATAGGCCTGTTGCTGATACACCCGGAATAAGCGTCCGTTGCCGCAACGAAGCGCATAAATACTGTCCATGGGTACTTTTACGTGTGTACTGTCGGTCCGGACGTAAACATAGGGTCGGAGAAATAAGTCGCTCACCCTTACAGCCCCTCTTCCTAATGACGGATCGGCAGGAAGGGAGATAGTTTGTTGCATAAAATCCTCGTAACTTCTGTAGATTCCGCAACCCGGCTGTGCCTGGGCCGAAGGAAACAACAGAAATAGCAAAGGAGACAGATATAGGAAACAGAGATATCTCATAACTGAATACGTAATATGATTCTACATAGCTAACACTGCTCACAGGCACGTAGCAGCGCTCGTAAACGGCATTAACCGGATGTTGAAAAAGAAAATAATGTGGGCTTCAATCGCCTACTGGCGATGCAGAAGGGGTATTAACTCTGCGAGGGCGGTGCCCGTAACCGAATCTGAGAAAAAGAGGGCGAAACAACCTCTGTGCTATACAACCCGGGGCTACTTAGAAGCTCCGCAAATGCGGGCAGAGGAGGCGTTGCCGAAACGGCATCATTGGCCCAGGCAGTAGAATTAACTTGGAAAATAAGCTGAAACGCAGCCGTAGTATGCCCGTGCGATGCAAAGGGAGAGTCGGACTTTTGTGATTTAAAGGGATGGGAGTGAGTCACCAACGAACCATCTATGATGTGAACGTGGTAAAACAGTGCAACACTACCATAATGCCCTATAAAAAGGAGCAACAACAGATACCTCTGAAGGGTAGGAAGCAGGTTTTGGATAGAGCCCATATAGCTTTTGAATGCACAATATTAGCAATTTTTTTGATCTGTGATGTTATGCCAATCTTATTTTCCGCGGCTATCAATGGGGTTGTTTACCGTTTTTTTTATACATTCGTTCCCTGAAAAATCCCCTAATTCAACACGTAACCAATAATAAAGCGCATGGAAATTTTTAGTCTCGAATGGATCGACTATACCATTATGGCGGTCTATTTTGTTTTTGTCTTGGGCATCGGCTGGGCTCTGAAGCGTTATATGAAAGATGCCAACGCCTTTCTCGAAGCAGGGCGGTCGATGCCTGCATGGGTAGCCGGTCTGGCATTTATCTCTACCAACCTCGGCGCGTTAGAGGTGATGGGTATGTCGGGATCGGGTGCCAAGTATGGTATGATGACAGCTCACTTCTTCTGGATTGGTGCTATCCCCGCCATGGTGTTCCTGGCGCTCTTTATGATGCCGTTTTATTACGGGTCTAAAGCCCGTTCGGTTCCCGAATATCTCAAACTCCGCTTCGATGAGAAGACCCGCGGGTTAAATGCCATCCTCTTTGCCGTGATGACCATCCTGGCTTCGGGTATCTCGATGTATGCCCTGGCCATCCTCATGGAGAAGGTTTTGGGATGGGACTTCAACCTGAGCCTCTGGCTTTCGGCTGCCATCGTCTTGGGATATACCTATTTGGGAGGTCTCTCTTCGGCCATCTACAATGAGGTACTCCAGTTCTTTATTATTGTAATCGGGATGCTGCCCATTGTTTACCTCGGATTGCACGAGGTTGGCGGATGGGATGGCCTGCAAGACAAACTCGAACCCATTGTGGCAGCAAAAGGATATGCAAATGATGCCTTCACCACCTCATGGAAATATACCGGCACATCGGGATCGAACCCTATGGGCGTTGAATGGTACGGAATCTTTGCCGGATTGGGCTTTGTGCTCTCTTTCGGTTACTGGTGTACCAACTTCCTGATTGTTCAGCGTGCCATGGCCGCCGAATCGACCACTGCTGCCCGGAATACCCCTTTGATTGGTGCTATTCCCAAAATGCTTCTCCCCTTTCTGATTATTGTTCCCGGTATTATTGCGCTGGTGTTGATGAACGACTCCTCGGCCAACTTCTCGATTATGGAGAATGGGAAACCCAACTACGACCTTACCATTATCATGTTGCTGGACCATTACCTTCCTCCGGGTGTGTTGGGTCTGGGACTTACCGCTCTGCTGGCCTCCTTTATGTCGGGGATGGCAGGCAACGTATCGGCCTTTAATACCGTGTGGACTTACGATATTTACCAGAGCTACATCCGTCCTGCCACCTCCAACAAAGAGGGCGACGACAAGCATTACCTGAAGGTGGGCAAAATGGCCACTATTTTTGGGGTATTGGTTAGTATTGCCGCTGCCTATCTGGCCAGTCTGTTTGGCAATATAATGGACTTCCTGCAAACCATCTTCTCGATGATTAACGCCCCCCTGTTTGCCGTTATCTTCCTGGGTATGTTCTGGAAACGCTCCACCGGCCACGCTGCCTTTACCGGTATGCTGGCAGGCTTTGCCATTGCACTTATTCACCACGGCCTTACCATGCCTGCCGGTGCCGACACCCTGGTTAAGGGAGGTTGGTTAGGGGTTGTGGTTCACACCTATCCCGTAGAGATGGCGCAAAACTTCTGGACGGCTATCTATGCCTTCAGCTCCAGTGCTGTAATCACGGTGGTTTTATCCTTACTCACCAAGCGCACCAAAACCGATGCCGAACTGAAGGGTCTGGTCTACTCACTCACGCCTAAACTGCAAGAAGAGAAGGTGACATGGTATATGCGTTCCTCCTCCTTGGGAATCTTTGTTATGGCACTGGCTATTATTTTAACGATCATTTTCTGGTAACTTTTATATAATTCGATATGGGTATAGATATTAAACTTCCAATTGGCCTGATGTTCGTCATTATTGGAATCTTGTTAACCGCTTACGGTCTGATCACGGTTTCGGACTCGGGCTTGTATGTAAAATCGTTCGGGAAAAATGTAAACCTCTGGTTCGGTTTGGGAATGCTCTTTTTTGGTGCGATAATGCTCTATCTGACAAAACTCACAGCAAAGAAGAAAGAGTAATAACCCCTCTTTTTCCTCTTGTTACCCCAAAGGGAGCCTGTAAATACAGGCTCCCTTAATTTTTACCTGATAAAGTGACAATTAGAGGCCATTCAACGTAGAAAGTCTGATCAGGAAAGGTTATTTTCGTAACGCTAACAAAGCTTACAACTACCATGAAGCCCTTACTGTTTATCGCCCTCACCCTGTTACTCTCCACAGCTCATCTCTCTGCCCGCGAAGATGGCGAACAATATTTCCCCGACGGCACCAAAATCCCGGCATGGTTTCTCGACAGCAGCAAGATAGATCCTGAAAAACTGGCGAAACAGTATGTGATTACCCACTTTGGGGTGATTTCGGACAGCATGGTGCTGCAGACTAAGGCTATTCAGGCTGTAATCGACAGAGCCGCACGCGATGGAGGCGGAGTGGTGGTTATCCCCAAAGGAACCTATCTGAGTGGCGCCCTCTTTTTTAAGCCGGGCACCCATCTGCATGTGGCAGAAGAGGGTGTTTTAAAAGGCTCTGACGATATCTCGAACTATCCCATTATGCCTTCCCGAATGGAAGGGCAAAATCTCGACTACTTTCCTGCCCTGGTAAATGCCTATGGCGTAGATGGATTTACTATTACCGGTAAAGGCACACTCAACGGAAACGGTTACAAATATTGGGAATCGTTCTGGCAGCGCCGCAGGGAGAACCCTATGTGTACCAACCTGGAGGTATCGCGTCCCCGTCTGGTTTTTATCCGCAACTGCAATAACGTACAGGTGCAGGATGTAAATCTGGTGAATTCCGGCTTCTGGACCAGCCACTATTACAAATGTACAAATGTGAAGGTAATCGGGGTTCGTATCACTTCGCCACACACCACGGCAAAGGCCCCCAGCACCGATGCCATCGATATCGATGCCTGCACCAACTTTCTGGTAAAAGGGTGTTATATGTCGGTTAATGATGATGCCATTGCCATTAAGGGAGGAAAAGGACCATGGGCCGATAAGGATACGCTGAACGGCCCCAACATGAACATTCTGATTGAGGATTGCGAGTTTGGCTATTGCCATTCGTGCGTTACTTGTGGCAGTGAAGCCATCCATAACCGCAACGTACTGGTTAGAAACTGCCATGTTAATGAAGCCATCCGCGTTCTCTGGCTGAAGATGCGGCCCGATACCCCGCAACGGTACGAATATATCACCGTAGAAAATGTAAAAGGCGAGGCCACCAGTCTGCTCTATATCAGCCCCTGGCGCCAGTTTTTCGATCTAAAGGGCCGACCCGATGTGCCCATCTCCTATTCCGATCATATTCTATTGCGCAACATGGAGGTGAAATGCCGCACCTTCTTCGACGTAGGCGTTACCGAACACGATCGTCTTTCGAACTTTACTTTCGAAAATCTGAAAGTGGAGGCCATAAACGGAAAGGTTAACAAAGATCTGGTGAATGGATTCTCCCTGAAAAACGTGGTGGTAAATAATCAACTCGTAGAATAAATGTACCTCTTACTGATTAAAACGCATATGCGCAACATGATGAAAAAGTGGCTCTTTTCGCTCGGTCTGCTGCTTATCGCAACGGCAGGGTATTCCTGTTGTAAAGAGGATTCCGATAGAGAGGATGGCAAAAGCCGTGCACAAATTGAAGCGGAACTCTCTGCTAAGGTGCAACAGATGCTTTCGCAATATAAGGTGGAATATCCCGACTATCCCGGTGGCGTTGCACTCAAGGTGATTTGCAAAAAGGGAGCGTTTTTTGTGTCGAAAGGATTGGGCGAGGGAGTTACAGATCAGATCCGATTCAGGGCAGCCAGTAATACCAAGCTTCTTACCAGTACAGCTATTTTGCTACTGGCACAGGAGGGTAAACTTCAGATAAACCACCGTATTCTGGATACAATCCCCGGACAAACCCGCACCTATATTGCCGACGAACCCGCTTACCAGATTCCCTATGCCGGCCAAATCACCATCGACCAGCTACTGCACCATACCGCCGGGGTATTTGATGTGACCAACTTCGATATCCCCGACACCGTTTCGGCCGACGTTCCCTACAAAGGGTTAAACTACCTCTCCTATGTGATGGATCAGGAACCCGCCCACACCTTTTCGTTCGATGAACTGGTAGGCGTTAATGCAACCTGTGGCCTCTATAATTTTGCGCCCGGAACAGCGTATAAGTATTCGAATACCGGCTATTCTCTGCTGGGGAAAATCATAGAACGGGTTTCGGGCATGAACTATTCCCGATATATTTCCGAAAAGATTCTGCAGCCCATGCAACTTCAGCGCTCTTCGATGCCCTTTCGCGGTACCGATCAGACCCTCCCCTCCCCTTTTGCCAGGGGCTACTTCTACACGCCGGAAGTTGTTGATTGTACCGAAACCAATATCTCCTGTAACGTTGCCGAAGGGAATCTGGTAACTACCCCCGATGATCTTGCCCTCTTTTTGCGGGCCCTCCTCCGTGGCGAAGGGGTACTAACCGCGCATACCGTTAACAGTAGCCTCCTCAAGATTCCGCAAATCCCATCCGGGTCAAACAGCTATGCCTGCGGAATATTCTACGCCCAAAATCTGGGTTGGGGTCATAACGGTGCCCATGCCGGGTATCTGTCGCGGATGGTATCCGATCCCGAATCGGATATCACGATTGTGGCCTTTACCAACTGCTGGAATGTTACCAACGGGATAAAATCGATCGAAGATCAGTTAAACAACCTCTTGGATGAGTTGTGCTATAAGGCAAAATATATTGTCCAGTAGTTTGCTTAACTGGTTAGCGAGAGGCGGAGATAAAGCGGGCCAGCGTATCGACCAGTCCTGCCTTTAAAGGAAGAGCCGGATCCCGATAGGTGGCACTGTTCTGCAAACGGTTGGCCTCGGAGCTTTTTAACACATGATTCATCTTTTCGAGCAAGATCAGTTGCGATCCCGGCTTTGCTTCGGCCAGCCACTTGGCATCTTGGGTAGCAACCTGCATATCGGTAGTTCCCTGCACAATGCATACAGGAATGGTTAACCTGGCCACCTCTTTTGCCGGATCGTACCTTATCCAGGAAATCATATAGGGCTGCACACTGGGGCGAAACAGCGAGGCGAGCACCGGGGAAATCTGCTGTACCTCTGTGCCCGATTTCAAACTGGCAAGCACTTTGTAGGCTTCGTTGAGCAGGGCCGGTTCCAGCTGGCCTTTCAGTTGCTCCTGAAGCAACTTATCGGCGGGCCGACCCACACCTGCCACCGAAATGAAACGCCCGGCACCGGCCTGGCGGGCAGCTACCATTCCGATAAGCGAGCCCTCACTATGGCCCAAAACCACCACCTCCGCAAATCTTTTGTCCTGACGCAGCCGGGTAATCCAGGCAGCAGCATCGCTGATATAATCGTCAAACCGGAGCGAGGCCTCACTTTTCATAGCACTCCGGCTGGCTCCGATACCCCGTTTATCATAGCGAAGCGAAGCAATTTTTTGCGCAGCCAACCCCTCTGCCAACATCTTATATGCATTAGAGTTCACGCCGGCAGTAGAGTTACAATCCCTGTCGGTGG
>JBFWIG010000096.1:0-8556 GCA_050256115.1 Bacteroidales bacterium
TCTTCGTCGAAACGCCCCAACAGCGTATAGCCTGCAAAGGTGGCATTGAAGATCTGATCGGGGATAAAGTCGGCCGAAACCTCAACCAGGTTCCAGTCGTCGCAGTGGCACCCCTGCATAATCAGACGTCCAATCTCTTCGGTTGTTAATTTACGGTAGGGCTTAATCATGGCGAATTCTTATGGTGCAAAGAAATGGATAATAATCCCCTTTTTGTATACGTTATAACCTTACATAATTATATACATTTAGTAATGCATCCTAACAATAGATTGTAATACGTTGATTAATAGTTGTTAATAACCTGTCAAATATAATTATTATGCAGTAATCAACATAGCATAATGGCCCATATAGTGCATATGGCTGCAGGAACCTGCAATTTTTGTACCTTTAGGGCGCTAATTCGATTTCAGCATGAAGCCTATAGAAGAGATACTCCTTAGTCGGACAACTGTGAGGCGTTATACTCGCGAACCCCTCTCGGCCGAACAGACCCAATTTATCTTTGAAGCCATACGTAATTCGCCCACCAGTTATAACGGTCAACAATTTTCGGTAATAGCTGTTTCCGACAGCTCCCTCAAGGAGCAGTTGTATGCCCTCACGGGGCAGAAGCAGATTAAGACTTGTGCCCTGTTTCTGGTATTCTGTGCCGATTATCACAAGCTCGCTCTCTTTGCGCGCCACAATCAGCTTGCTTTTCCCAGATTTCAGGATACCCTCGACGGGGTGCTTGTGGGGGTTATCGATGCTGCGATGGCCATGCAGAATGCAGCGGTTGCCGCCCATTCGCAGGGTTTGGGAAGCTGTTGCATCGGTTACACCCGCACGGCAGCCCCTGCCGAAATTGCGGAGTTACTTGCGCTCCCTGAGGGGGTATTTGTAGTATGCGGGCTCTCAATAGGACATCCGGCAGAGTGGCCGGATCTTAAACCCAAGCAACCCCGGCAAATGGTTATTCACGCTAATCGCTACCGCAGCGACGATATGGCCGACGACCTGGTTCAATACAATACTCTGATCTCCAACTATAATAGAGCCAGAACTGGCGATACCACTTCGAACGATTGGGGTAGCCATATTTTAGATTATCACGCTAAGGCACTTCATCACCATTTAGAAGCCTACCTGACGCGTCAGGGCTATCATCTAAAGGCCCATTTAACAAAAGAGTGTTCAACCGAATTGTAACCCGCCGATGATCCGCTTTCTCTTTTTACTCCTGCTGTTGTGCCGGCTCTCTGTTGTGCCGGGCAGCCTCCTTTTGGCGCAAACCGCCACAGAGCATGCCCCTTCGTTGTCGCTCTTTCTGGAGGGAACCACTGCACCTGCAGTGGTAAAAGACAGCCTTGCTTTGGTGAAGGTTACTTTTTGGGGGTTTGATGGCAAAGAGCAGATCGGTTATCTGGTGGTGAACCGGCTTCTTGCCCCCGAGATTACAGAAATTTTTGAAGAGATCAGGCAACTCCGCTTTCCTGTTGAGAGTGTGATACCCATTCGGTTCGATAAGCCTGATAATGGCACTACGATGGATACCCTGAATAACTCGTATGCGTTTCATTACCGCACCATTCGCGACGGAGCTACCCTTTCGGCACACGCATTGGGTCGGGCCATAGATCTGAATCCTAAGCAGAACCCGGCACTCTATCCGCAGGGGAGGGTGTTGCCCCCCGACGGGCGATACGATGTCGGCAAACCGGGTACGCTTACTGCTGCCCATCCGGTGGTGAAGGCGTTTACAGACAGAGGATGGATTTGGGGCGGCAACTGGAAGGTGCCCATCGATTACATGCATTTTCAAAAACGATGAGCGCTACGCTACCGTTTAGAGTTTGCTCAGAAAATCGGAGAGTGAGGTCTGTCGTGAGAGTCCCAGCTTTTTTCGGAGGCGAACCCTGCTGATCTCAGCACTGGCGGGCGCAATGTGCAGCAGACCCGCAATCTCTTTTGTAGAAAGTTTCAGCAGCAGATAGGCACAAAGACGCCGTTCTCTGGCGGTGAGTCCGGGATATTTGCCCTCGAGTCGGGAGAAGAAACCGGGATAGACCTTTTCGAAATAGAGCTTAAACTCCTCGTTTCCGTTAAACTGCCGCCGAAAGAGCTCATCAATCTGGTGCAGAACCGTCTCGGTTTTGGCTTTTGCATGCGGGGGAAGTAACGGCTGGAGCGATCCGACCACCTTTTTGAGGTGAAGCAGCAGGGCTGTCTGTTCGGAAGCCGAAACCAGTGAGGATACCAACTCCCGGTCGCGAACTGCCAGCTCCTCCTTGTATCGCTTTTTGGCTTTGGTCTCCCAGTTTTTGTCGTCTTCGAGCAGTTTGATATGCCCAAGCGCACCGCTCAGCTTGGTAATATCGCGGATTGAGTAGCGTTGACCTAAATAACGACCGGTTGGGTCGTAAACGCCTCTTCCATTTATCTCGCAATGCCTCAACTGTTTGCTTCGGGTTAAAATTCTAAACGAAAGGCTCTGCCCAATTACGGCAAACGAGAGGGTCTTTTCTATAAAACCGCTAAACTGGGAGGTGTCTTCGGGATAAACGAGCATAAAGATTAACTGCTTCTCTTTAATAAACTCTTCGGCCGAGTAGCCGGTTATATCACGAACCGAGGGCGACATCCAGCGGACGTTGCCCTCGGGGGTGAGCCAGTATTCCCAATCGCAGGTGTAATTGGCTATAAGTCGGTGCTCCTCGTACAATTCGCGCAAATCGGCATTCTCCAGCTCCAGAAAGCGTACCTTCTCCTGAAGTTTCGAGATGGTCTCTTTCCATTCGGAACTATCGGGAATGCTCTCTTTGGTAAAGTCAGGAACGTTTCCCATAGCGGTGTGCAAGGGTTGATAAATCTCAGCGCTGAGGCAGGGCGTTTTTAACCTTTTCGGTCCACTCTTGCATCAGGGTTTGCATGGTCTCCTTAACACTGGTAATCCGATCGGCTCTGAAGGCGTTAGAACCGGCAAAGGCATAGCCGTGACGGAAGTTGCCTTTGAATGCGTTGAAAAGGGCCAGCATAATGCAGTAGGGGCTCTTTGAAATATCGCAGGTCTTGATGCAGTGGAAGGGGCAATATTTGGGCTGTTTCTTGCCCTCTTTTACCTTCATAAGGAATTCGCTGAAGATGGCTCTTCCGGGCATTCCCACCGGACTCTTGATAATCTGAAGATCCTCTTCGTGTGCCGTAATGTAACTGTTTTTAAAGGCGGGAGAGGCGTCGCACTCTTCGGTGGTTACAAAACGGGTTCCCATTTGTACGCCGCTGGCGCCCAGTTGCATCATGCGATAGATGTCTTCGCCGGTATAGATACCGCCGGCAGCAATTACGGGAATAGAGCATTGATACTGCTCTTCTATGCTTTTCACCTCCTTAACCACCTCGGGCAGGATGGTTTCGATGGCATACTGCTCATTATTGAGCTGATCTTCTTTGTAGCCCAGATGTCCTCCGGCTTTGGGGCCTTCTACCACGATGGCATCGGGAAGATAGTTGTAATTCTTCTTCCACTTTTCGCAAATCAGGCGCGCTGCCCGCGAAGAGGAGACAATGGGCACCAGTTTGGTGGTGCTCTCTTTCTGCAGGAAAGAGGGGAGATCGAGGGGAAGACCTGCGCCGGAGAAGATGACATCGGCCTTTTCGGCAATCGAGGTTTTTACCATATCGGCAAAATTGGTCATAGCAACCATAATGTTGACACCAATAATCCCTTTGGTTTTTTCACGTGCTCTACGCAGCTCCTCTCTTAATCCCAGGATACTGGCTTCGGCAAAGTTTTCTGATAAGTTCTTGTATAACAGGCCTAAACCTGCCGATGAAATAACGCCGACACCCCCCTCATTGGCAACAGCCGACGCCAGACCCGAGAGGGAGATGCCTACGCCCATACCCCCCTGAATAATAGGGACATGAATTTCGAGATTTCCAATTTTTAACATATTAGTACATTTTTTAGTCGATTGGCACGTGGCAGATAACAATCCGTAACCGGCAACAGATGTCGGTTTTGGTGAGCCCGCACCTAACGGGCAAATATATTACTTTTTCGATCAAAGTGAAGAAGAATCTTTTTTCCTCTGCTGTTGGTGTAATCCGCACTCTTTGTGCTCGGGCGATTCCCACCACCAGCGTCCGGCTCTGATATCCTCTCCGGGCTCTACGGCGCGCGTACAAGGCTGACAGCCGATGCTGGGAAAGTTCTTGTCGTGAAGGGGGTTATAGGGAATATTGTGCAGTTTTATATAGGCAACTGTCTCCTCTTCGCTCCAGTTGGCCAACGGGTTTATTTTTACCAGCCCGTTGGCTGCATCCCAGCCTATTTTATCTACCTCTGCACGGGTTACCGACTGTTCGCGTCGCAGGCCGCAGATCCATGCCTTCAAGCCGGAAAAAGCACGCGCGAGCGGTTCCAGTTTTCGAACCTGACAGCACTGTTTCCGAAGCGCCTCAGATTGGTAAAACAGGTTGATACCATGCTGATTAACCATCTCCTCTACCCGTTCATGCCGGGGAAAGAATATCTCGATGGGGTGTTGGAAATGTTGTGAGGTACGTTCTATTAAATTGAGGGTCTCCGGAAAGAGTCGGCCGGTATCGAGGGTAAAGATTCGTGCCGATTTGTCGATAGACAAAATCATGTGGGTGAGTACCTGATCCTCCAGGCTAAGACTGGAGGAGAGGGCAATCTGGCCCTGAAACCGTTCCAGGCAATAGCGCAAGAGCTCCCGGGCCGATGCTTGGGAGAAGGTCTCATTGAGGCGGGCAATTTCGGTTGCTTCCATAGAATTTGTGATTGCGGGTTATAGAATCATTCCGGCACCTACGGTTTCGAAGGTAAATTCATCAATGAAGATAAGGCTCCCCGTAAAACGGTTGTGGCTATAAGCGTCATAGACCAGTGGCTTTGCCGTGCGAATGGTAATCTCTCCAATATCGTTCATGGCCAGCGCACTAACATCGGCTTCACGCCCCAGGGTTTGGATGTTTACCGCATACGCAATCGATTGAACCACTGCTTTGGTCTCGGCTGTGGTGTGGCGAATCAGGTATCGTTTGCGCGCCTGGAGAGGGGTGGCATTAAACCAGCAAACCATCATGGTAATCTCTTGACTGATTTGGGGAGCCGGCTGGCTCTCTTTTACCAGCATATCGCCCCGGCTAATGTCGATATCGTCTTTGAGCCGGATGGAGACCGATTCGGGCGAAAGGGCGGTTTCGACGGGGGTTTCGGCCCGGTAGATTTCGGAAATCACCGAGCGTTGTCCCGATGGCCATACCACGACGGCATCGCCCTTCGAAAAGGATCCGCCTGCCATCCGCCCGGCGTAGGCCCGGTAGTCGTGAAATTTGTCGGAGATGGGGCGAATCACGTACTGGACGGGAAATCTTGCCTCTTTGGCGTTGATTTTGTGGTCTATAGGGGCGTTTTCCAGGCAGTTAAGTAAGGTAGGGCCTTCATACCAGGGGGTTTGGAGGGAGGGTTCTACTACATTGTCGCCAAATTTGGCCGATATAGGCACAAAGAGCACATCTTTCAAACCCAGCTCTCCGGCAATTTTCCGGTAGCCATCGGCAATCTCGCGAAAGCGCTCCTGCGAGAAACCTACAAGGTCCATTTTGTTTACGCACACTACAATATGGGGAATTTGCAGGAGCGAGGCTATGTAGGAGTGGCGAATGGTCTGTTCGATGATGCCGTTTCGGGCATCGATCAGAATGATAGCCAGATCGGCTGTTGAGGCACCGGTAACCATGTTGCGGGTATACTGGATATGCCCCGGAGTGTCGGCAATGATGAATTTCCGTTTGGGCGTGGCAAAGTAGCGGTAGGCCACGTCGATGGTGATACCCTGTTCGCGTTCGGCCTTCAGCCCATCGGTAAGCAGTGCCAGATTGAGCTCTTCGTTACCCCTGCGGCGGCTGTCGGCTTCAACGGCCTCTAATTGATCTTCGAAGATAGATTTGCTGTCGTAGAGGAGTCGTCCTATCAGGGTGCTTTTTCCGTCGTCGACGCTCCCGGCAGTTGAGAACCGCAGCAGTTCCATATCGAGGTATCCTTCTGTATGTGTCATATTTCCTTTGTTTTACAATTAAAAATAGCCCTCTTTTTTGCGCTCCTCCATGGCCACTTCAGACCGTTTGTCGTCGGCTCTTCCCCCTCGTTCGGTAACACGGGTGGCGGCAATCTCGTTAATGATATCTTCGAGCGATTGGGCTTCCGACAGGGTGAGACCCGTACAGGTAATGTCGCCAATGGTGCGGCACCGGACTCTTTTCACTTCGATTTTTTCGTTGGGTTTTAACCGCATAAAGGGTGCATTGGCAAGCCAGACCCCGTCGCGGTTAAAGACCTCTCGCTCGTGGGTGTAGTAGAGGCTGGGCATTTCTATATTCTCGAGCAGAATATATTGCCAAACATCCATTTCGGTCCAGTTGCTGATGGGAAATACCCTGAAGTGTTCGCCCAATCGTTTGTGGCCGTTAAAGAGGTTCCAGAGTTCGGGTCGCTGATTTTTCGGATCCCACTGTCCAAACTCATCACGGTGCGAGAAGAAGCGCTCTTTGGCCCGCGCCTTCTCTTCGTCGCGCCGTCCGCCCCCAATGGCCGCATCGAACTTGTGTTTTTCGAGTGCGTCGAGGAGCGTTACGGTTTGCAAGACATTCCGGCTGGCGTAGTAGCCCTGCTCTTCGCGCACTCTGCCGCTGTTAATCGACTCCTGCACCGACCCCACCAACAGGGTGGCTCCCATTCGCGACACCAGTTGGTCGCGGTAGGTAAGGGTCTCCTCAAAGTTGTGTCCCGTGTCTATATGGAGAAAAGGAAAGGGGATTAACGAGGGGTAAAAGGCTTTGTAGGCCAGATGGGTAAGAACAATCGAATCTTTTCCTCCCGAAAAGAGCAGTACGGGGTTTTCGAATTGTGCCGCAATCTCACGCATCACATAAATCGACTCCGATTCGAGCTCTCTAAGGTGCGATAAGTGGTAGCTGTTCATAATGGGTTATATTTTGGTATTAGCTAAAGGTTCCGGAAAAATAGTTGCGTGTTAACTCCTTTTGCGGGTTGTTGAAGATCTCTTGCGCAGGGCCCGCCTCAATCACCTCGCCCATGTACATAAAGATTACATAGTCGGCAATTCTGAGTGCCTGGCGAAGGGTGTGGGTTACCATCACAATGGTATACTGCGATTTTAAACAGAGAAAGAGCTCCTCGATGGTTTTACTGGAGAGGGGGTCGAGGGCTGAGGTGGCTTCGTCGGCCAGGAGGAACTGCGGTTCTACGGCCAATCCTCTGGCCAGACAAAGTCGCTGTTGTTGCCCGATGGAGAGTTGCGAGGCGGGGGTGTGGAGCCTCTCCTTTACCTCGTCCCAGAGCCCCACTGCCTGCAAGTAGTATTGCACCACCGATCTGAGCTTTCTGCGTCGGCGGATTCCGTGTATGCGGCAGCCATAGGCAATGTTATCGAAAATAGACATGGGGAGAGGGCAGGGGCGCTGTGAGAGCAGCCCCATTTTCCTGCGCAGATAGGTAACATCGGCGTCGGGATGGTAGATATTTTGGGTTCCTACAATAACCTCCCCCTCAATTTTTACATGATCGTTAATCTCGAGCAGACGGTTAAAGGTTTTTAGGAGTGTCGATTTTCCACATCCCGAAGGGCCTATGATGCAGGTAATTTTCTTCTCGGGAATCTGGAGCGTAACATTTTTCAGAATGGGGTGTTTGGCAATCGATACCGACAGGTTTTGGGTAGAGATGGTGGCGGCTCCCGAGGGAGGGGTAAATTTTTGGTTGGGTCGGAAAAACTTGGTTTTCTTTACCCCCATCTCATGATGATTCATCTGGTACACCAGTCGTCTGATGCGGCTTAGAGATTGGGTCAGGAGCATCATTGGATTTTATGTTTTGAGAAACGATTAGTAATTATGCGACCCAAAATGCTCAGAACCAGTACAATAATGGTGAGAACCAGCGCGGCCGAATAGGCTCTTTGCTGCACCTCTGCCACCGGACTGTTCAGCTGAAAGAAGACAGCAAGTGGTAGGGTTGCCGCAGGCTGGCTAAGCGAAGTGGGAATACTGTCGGTGTAGCCGGCCGTGAAGAGCACGGCAGCGGCATCGCCAATGGCCCGACCCACCGAAAGGAGCGTGGCGGTGGCTATTCCGGGCATAATTTGCCGAACCACCACTCCGATGGTTTCAAGCCGGGTGGCCCCCAACGAATAGGAGGCGTGCAAAATATCGCGGGGCATGGTTTTGGCCACCTCATCCATCGATCGGATAAAGATGGGGATAATGAGCAGTGTAATCACAATAATACCGCCCAGCAGTGAGGTGCGCAACCCCAGCCAGATCATGATAGAGAAGCCAAAGGCTCCGTATACGATTGAGGGAATTCCAAAGAGTACATCGTAGGCCAGCCTCGAGATATAGGCAAAACGAGAGTGGGCCGAGAGGTATACATTCAGGTAGAAGACCACCGGAATGCTGATGGCCAGCCCCAACACCGAAGAGGCGCCCACAATGTAGAGCGAGCCCACAATGGCAAGATCGGAA
>JBFWIG010000097.1:0-8336 GCA_050256115.1 Bacteroidales bacterium
CAGATTCTGTTGCAGCGGTAATCGATTGCTGTCGGACTTGCCGGTTTCTACCACGGTAATAATTCTATCGGGAGCCACAAAGCGGGCTATGTCGTCGATATGCCCGTCGGTATCGTCGCCCTCAATACCGTCGGCCAGCCAGATAATCTGTTCAACATTATAGTAGTTGCGAAGAGCGGTGGCAATCTCTTGTTGAGAAAGATGAGGGTTTCGGTTATGGTTTAGTAAACATGCGGTGGTGGTGAGGAGAGTCCCTTTCCCGTTCACCTCAATAGCACCCCCTTCCATGATAATTCCCGGTTCGAACAGCGGAAGTCCGAAGTGGGCAGCCACTCTCTCCGGAATGCGGTTGTCGAGATCGGAGGGGTATTTATTGCCCCAGGCATTGAAATGCCAGTTAACAATTGCCTTTTTGTCGGATAGGGCAGGGTTAACTACAAACGAAGGCCCATGGTCGCGGCACCAGACATCGTTACTGGGATGAACAAATAGCTCTATCTGCTCAGAAGGCATCTCTTCTGTTGCAAACAGGGCTGCTAAACGTACCCGTTCCGCCTCTGATTGGACGTTAATACGCACCTTTTCGGAGGCGGCAATGACCCTGATAAATTTGTGGTAAGGCTCGGTTATCAGCTCCATCTTTCCAGGAAACGACTCCTCATGATAGGGGTAAGTAAGCCAGGTGGCTTCGTGTTTTTCCCATTCGGCTGGGAAGTAATAACCGGAAGATTGGGGTGTTTTCATAGGTTCGATTGGCTCAGAAACCGCAAAATAACACATTTTTTTTTCTTCTGGAAAAACTCTATCTTCGTGCCTTCTAAATTGAAAAATAAACCTTTCTAGAACAATGATAACACTACAGCAAATAAGGGACAGAGCCGGCGCTTGGCTTGCCGGATTTATCGGACTGGCTTTGTTAGCTTTCATTATGGGCGATTTTATGAGTTCCGGACAGCTATTGTTTTCCGGTTCGAAGATGCGTGTTGCCAAGCTGGGTCGCGAATCTGTCTCGATTCAGGAGTTAGAAAAGAGAATTGCCGAAGCCGAGGAGATGTATCGCTCGGGTGGAGGCCAGCCTCTTGATGAACAGCAGGCTTTTGCGCTTCGCGACCAGGCGTTCCAACAACTGATAACCGATTATATTCTCAATGAAGAGGCCGCTGAACTGGGTTTTGGTGTTACTTCGGAAGAGTTGTTCGATATGGTTCAGGGTACCAATCCTCATCCTTATGTGAGGAGTCTTTTTACCGATCCTTCTAACGGACGCTTTAATCGTTCGCTGCTTGTTACCTTCCTCAAAAATATGGATGCAGATCCTTCAGGTTCGCAAAAGCGGATGTGGATGAATGTTGAGAATGAGCTGTTGGGTCAGAGAAGGGTTCAGAAGTATACCAGTATGATTGCAAAGGGCATCTATGCTCCCGCCTTTATTCTGAAGCTGGAGAACGACAATATGTTTAAGACGGTCGATTTCTCTTATATCGAAAAGCCCTACGAATGGGTTACCGACTCTTTGGCTAAACCTTCGCTGGCAGAAGAGAAAGCGTTTTACAAGGAGAATCTCTATCGTTTTCACCAGCCTGAGTCGCGTGATATCGATTTGGTTTTCTTTGATATTACCCCATCGGGTAACGACCGTCAGTCGGCCGATGAGTGGATGGCCAAGCTCAAACCGGAGTTCGCAGAAACCACCGACTATGCCCCTTTCCTGAGCATGAATTCGGAGAGCCCTTTTAATCCTGCTTTCCTGTCGCGCACAGAACTATCCATCCATATCGATACCCTTTACGATGCCCCTGTGGGTACAATGGTTGGTCCTTTCACGGAAGGAAGTAGTCTTAAACTGGCAAAACTGGCCAAAACAGCCTCCTTGTCCGACTCGGTTCGTCTGCGTCATATTATGAAAGTTCCCGTAGCGGCTACCGCCGAAGCGGTTACCGCTGTACGTGATACAATGTCTCTGCTCAAGAGCCAACTGGAATCGGGAAAAGCTACATTCGCCGAGCTGGCTGCAAAGGTTTCGGCCGATTTTGCATCCGCCCCCAACGGAGGTGACCTGGGTTGGATTCGCTATGGTCAGATTCCCGATACCGTTTTCTTTACCCCCAAAGGGAAGATTATTCTCCTGGAGATGGCCCAAAGTATTCACTTGATAGAGGTGCTTGAAGAGTCGCCTAAGCAGAAACGGGTACAGATAGCCATACTTGATCACGCGGTAGAACCCAGCAATAAAACCCACCAGGAGTTATATGCTGCCGCGTCGCAGTTTGCCGGTGCTAATCAGAGCTACGAACAGTTTGCTGCCTCTATTATGAACGACACGGTAAATAGCCAGTCTCGTCTGCGTATTTCTCCCATCGATCCCAATGTTGGCGGTTTGATTGGTTCGCGCGAGATTATCCGTTGGGCGTTTAATGCCAAAAAAGGAGAGGTTTCGAAAATTTTCGAACTGGATCAGGCTTATGTTGTTGCCGCTTTGGGTGAGATTAATGAAGCCGGAATTGCCCCATTCGAACAGGTTCGTGATGAGGTAACTTATTGGGCAACCCGGAAGAAACAGGCAGAGATTCTCAAAAAAGAGATGCTCGCAGCCGATCTCTCTTCGTTAACTGCCCTCTCCCGCTCTATGTGAATTGAAGACTCAATCAATTTTCCCATCGACAATGCAAAGGCCATAGCCTTCAATGCCAACGCGCTTCCCGGTCCGGGTAATGAGCCTGCTATTATTGGTGCGGTTACTGCTATGCCTGAGGGAACGCTCTCTCAGCCTATTTCCGGAAATCATGGTGTATATGTTCTCTCGATAGAAAAGGTGAATCAGCCCGCAGAGCTTTCCGATTACTCTTCGGTGCGCGACAGACTCGATGTAACCTATGCTTCGAGAGTTCAATTAGAAACCTTTCCCGCCCTTAAGAAACTCTATGATTTCAAGGACGAGAGAGTGAAATTTTATTAACGGAAAGAGCGCTGTTTTCTTCTCTTTCCCCGTTTCGCAAAAGAGCCTGTCAACTCGCTTAGTAGTCATTCCGGCCGATTCTGAAATAAAGATGCAGAAGCGGCCCGGAAGTATAAAGTGGGAGACGGGCTTTAATTTTTTTGGCTATGGCAGAAGATGCTTTCAAAAGTGCTTTAACGGTAAATGCGGGTATCGAGCAGCCGCCATCCGTGAATCAGGATGCCATTTCCCGCTTCCTGCAGAAGAAGAGACCGAAACTCACTGCGCGCAACTACGTGGAGGGCATTCTGGAGGGAGATGTTTCTATTTTAAGTCAGGCTATAACCCTGATTGAGAGTTCGCTACCCGAACATGCCCAAATGGCGCAGGAGATTATTGAGGCGTGCCTTCCTCACGCCTCCCGTTCAATTCGTATAGGAATTACCGGGGTTCCGGGTGCCGGCAAGAGCACCTTCATTGAGGCCATGGGTAAGTATCTCACCTCTCAGGGTCATCGTCTTGCCGTTTTGGCTGTCGATCCCTCGAGCGAACGGTCGTCGGGCAGTATTTTGGGCGACAAAACCCGAATGGAGGCCCTATCGGTCGATCCTAATGCCTATATCAGGCCCTCTCCCTCGGCGGGTTCGTTAGGTGGCGTGGCCCGAAAAACCCGCGAATCGGCCGTGTTATGTGAGGCAGCCGGTTATGATATTCTTTTCATTGAGACCGTAGGGGTAGGGCAATCGGAGACGGCTGTCCACTCTATGACCGACTTTTTTCTGTTAATTCAGATTTCCGGAGCGGGCGATGAGTTACAGGGCATAAAACGGGGTATTATGGAGATGGCCGATGCCATTGCTATAAATAAGGCTGATGGCGACAACATTGAGCGAGCCACAATGGCGATGGCTCTCTACAAAAATGCGCTGCATCTCTTCCCAAAATCGGCTTCAGGTTGGCATCCACAGGTTCTTACCTGCTCGGCGTTCACCTCGGCAGGTATTCCCCAGGTTTGGGAGACCATTTCCAAGTATATGAAGTTGGTAAAAGCCAACGGCTACTTCTCCTATAAAAGACGGTCGCAGGCCAGATACTGGATGTCGGAGTTTATCGATGAGCGACTGAAACAACATTTTGCGCATCATCCGGAGGTTCGTAAACACAAATCAGCACTTGAGCAAAAAGTACTTGAAGGTGAGATGAGTCCTTTTACCGCTGCAGCCGAGCTGCTTAACGCCTATTTTGGGGATAATAGTTAATGGTTAATGGTTAATCCATTAAAACGCGCAAGCGCGGAAAAACATTAGATCCGTTTTTCCGCGCTTGCGCGTACTAATTCATTCACCATTCACCATTTCGCGCGTAGCGCATTCACCATTAATTGTTCACCATTCACCATTAACCGTGATGCAGCTGCGCAAGGCGCTGCTGCATCACGGTTCTCTATAGAAGCTGTTAGAGATGGAGAGGATGTGGTGTATGAGTTCGGAATTGAATGTTTCCTGGGGTAACGGATTTAGTTGGGGGTCTGTAATGTCGAAGGTCCCGTTAAAGTAGATGCTGGTGATGCTGTTAGGTTCCAGGATGGCGTAGTTGTCGGGGCTGCCTACAAGAAGCCAATCTCTTTGCAGTGTGTCGTTTAGATGTTTTCCGATGCTATAGTCGGCGATGGGATTTTTGCAATGAAACAGATCCGACATAAGCGTGGGTACTATGTCGTAATGGCTTGTCCAATGATTGTAGATTCGCCCCTTTGTATCGGGTCGCCGGATGAGTAAGGGTACCTGCATTTGAGCTGCACTATAGTTTCCATTATGACCCCAAAAGTTCTTTTTGTTGTCGTTAAACTCTTGTCCATGATCGCCCGTAATAATTACCCAGGTGTTGTTTAGTAATCCTGTCGATTCAAGATGTTGTAAGACCACACCTGCCAGAGAGTCTACAAAGTGTGCCGAGTTTTTATAGAGATTCAGGAATGGGGTGGGATCAAGGTTGTTCTGCAGTAATTCATACTTCGGATAACTCCAGGCGGGTTGAAAGGGCCCGGTATAGGTTTTTGGGTGTTGTATGGCATGTAACGCATCGTAAAAGAGAAAATCGAAGAAGGGTTGTTGATTCTCTCTGTTGGCAGATCGCTCCTCTAACCAGTTAGTTGTGATTTGCATATCTCTGTCGCATGGGCTATTCCCATGGGTGTCAAGTCGGAGGTTCTCTATCTTTGAGAAGATAGTTCGATGGAAGGGCGGATTCCTTAGTGTTGCACTGGGAAAGGTGTTAATTCTATACTGATTCTTTTGCAATACATCCATGAATACCGGGCTGGTTTGGGTAGAGAGAACGGCGTCCCAATAGGTTCCCGCTATGCTGTAGAAGAGTGAAAAAACGCCGGTTCTTGTGCCGTTACTTCCGCTGTAGTGCCTGTTGTAGGTACTGCACTTTTTCGAAAACCGGTAGATATTGGGCATCACCGCAGAATCGAGTGCGGGGTAATACCAGGAGTCTATTAGCAGTAGTATAATATTGGTTTTGCAGGTGTCTGCGAAAAGTAGAGGTTGGCGGGGATATTGTAAGGCATTATGGGTTTTGGAGAATTGCAGATTGTACTTTTGGCTCGTTGCTTCGTCGGCAACGCCTAGTTTCACCATAAGCGCCTTATTTGTGGTTGGAAAAAATAGCGGATAGTAGCGCGACGACTTGGTGATGGGTATGTAGTTTACGGCATCGGCCCAGGCATGCGTGAAATGGGTTGTAAGCGTCATAAGTGCAATTATGATCGTAACCCACATCCCTTTCCGGAATGTATGCACTTTTTTCCAGTGAAAAAATTTGTAGGCGCCCCATAGCATAATTGCCAAAACGGCCAGGGTTGTGAGTACACTCAGTATATATTGGTTGTGGTGAAACGAAAATATTTGGCTTGCGGCACCTCCAACAAGGAGCTCCAGTGTAAATCGATTCAGATGTATCCTATAGAGATCAAATATGCAGGTGTCGAGTAGCAGCAGAATTGCGGAGATAGTTGTGATAATCCCGGCAGATATCCAGGCCACATCTCTTTTAGGAATAATCAGAATAATGGGCAGATAAATAAGGAATCCCGAAATAGAGAGGGAGATGAAGTGACTTACCGTTGCCAGGGTAAGATAAAGAAGTGCCGGGTACTCGTTGGTATGGGAAAAGTATTTAAAATAGCGAGTGGCAATCAGCAATAAGCTAAGGGAAGAGAACAAAAAATACCATAAGCCCTGTTTGATGAGTCTCTTTCTCATATGTCTGAAGATAAAGAGGAGATATCATAGGAAGAAGGTTACTTTCGGTTGTTCCGAAGCATTACATCGTCGGAGTTAAAGGAGAATCCCAGCCGTTTTCCGGTCTGTATTTTAGAGCTCTCAACTTTTTGCAGCATTTGTGCCACGTTGGTAATCTTCATGGCATCGTAGGGGGGCGTGAGCAAGTCGAAATCTATCGCATAATAAATAGCCTGGGTTACGATGCCCTCCAGGGCTTCGCGATCTATCTCCTTCGATCCGAACTGATTTACCCAGTAGTGAGTTTGCCGCTTTCCCTCTACAAAGAAGTGGTTCTCTTTGTTGATAAAGATTCTGCCAATCAGGTAACCCGGATCCTCCTCTTTGTGATGGAGAATCGACTCGGAAAGGAAGTTGTAGATATTGATCATCCCGCAATAGCTGCTTGCGGGATCACGTTGAACGAGTGGCATCTTCCACACAATGTGGTCGCGATCAAACTGGAAGATGTGGGGCATCATGGTAAAGAGGAGAATATCTTCGCCGATCTGCAACTGCAGATCGAGATCGCTAAGCAGTTTGTATTCTACCTTACAATCTCCACCGGAGTTTTGGGAGGGGGGTTGTAGTAAAGCAACCATCTCCGGAAGAAGGGTGTGAAGTTGCCGAAAAGCATCGGACGTATACGTATACGCACGTTGCTTAATGGCCGTTTTTTCTTGCAGCAATCGGCTGATTGAAGTGGTTCTCTCCTGGTCCATTGATGCCCTTCGGGTTGAAAAGCGGGTTAATAGGCGCGGGCAAAGAGTACCCGTCGGGGTGAAGGTTTGCCGGTAAGAATACATCGCCCCTCCTCATCGGGCGAATCGAAAGGTATACAGCGAATAGTGGCTTTGGTCTCCTCTTTAATGCGAGCCTCCGTTTCGGCAGTACCGTCCCAGTGAGCGGCAATAAAGCCGGGTTTTTCGTCGAGAAGTATTTTAAAAGCCTCGTAGTCGTTGCATATTACGGTGTTTGCATTACGGAATTCCAGCGCTTTGTTAAAAATGGATTGCTGGATCTCGTCCATAAGTGCTTCTACTCTCTCTGCAGCCTGACTCAGAGGGCAAATCTCCTTTTGCAGGGTGTCGCGACGGGCAATCTCTACAGTTCCGTTTTCCAGGTCGCGGGGGCCTATGGCAAGCCGAACCGGTACACCCTTCAGCTCATGCTCGGCAAACTTGAATCCCGGTTTGAGGGTGTCGCGATCGTCGAATTGAACAGTGAGTCCCTTTGCCTCGAGTGCCTTTTTCAGGGGGAGAATGGTTTCGCTGAGTGCCTGCAATTGTTCTGGTTTTTGATAAATGGGGACAATCACGGCGTGGATCGGGGCAAGTTTTGGAGGCAGAACCAGTCCGTTATCATCAGAGTGAGCCATGATAAGGGCCCCCATTAAACGAGTGGATACACCCCAGGAGGTGGCCCACACATAATCGAGCACTCCTTCGCGAGAGGTGAATTTAACATCGAAAGCTTTTGCAAAATTTTGACCCAGAAAGTGTGAGGTGCCCGATTGCAGAGCCTTTCCGTCCTGCATCAACGCCTCAATAGAGTAGGTGTCGACAGCACCGGCAAATCGCTCGTTTTCGCTTTTCCAACCCTTAATCACGGGCATAGCCATATACTGTTCGGCAAAGTCGGCATACACGTTAATCATCTGCATCGCTTCGGCTTTGGCCTCCTCCTCGGTTGCATGAGCCGTATGACCTTCCTGCCACAGGAACTCTGCAGTACGCAGGAAGAGCCTTGTGCGCATCTCCCAGCGAACCACATTGGCCCATTGGTTAATCAGAAGAGGCAGGTCGCGGTAAGATTGAATCCACCCTTTATAGGTGTTCCAGATGATGGTTTCGGAGGTGGGTCTGACAACGTACTCCTCTTCGAGCCGGGCATCTTCGTCTACAACCACGCCTTTTCCCTCCGGATCGTTTTTAAGCCGATAATGGGTAACCACGGCACACTCTTTGGCAAACCCGTCTACGTGGCTGGCCTCTTTGCTGAAAAAAGATTACGGAATGAAAAGGGGAAAGTAGTCGTTACTGTGACCTGTCTCTTTGAACTTTATGTCGAGAACCGCCTGCATCTATTCCCAAATGGCATATCCATAGTGCTTT
>JBFWIG010000098.1:0-8221 GCA_050256115.1 Bacteroidales bacterium
TTCTGCTGGTCTTTTTGAATGAGGAGCCGGGCGTCGTTAAGGGTTTTGATGTCTTTCAGCTCTTCCTCGGTGTAGGTCTGGCGCAGTATTCCCATAGCCTGATCGTAAGTTTCGACGGCATCGAGTTCTTTGATGTGATGTGCTTTGAGGTTGGCCAGTTCGGTATCGTAAGTGCTTTGGCGGCGCTCTATTTCGTCTTTGATGGCGTCGGCATCGAGCTTATCGATTTTATCCTGGTGTTTTTTGCGCAGGGCTTCGTAAGCGCGGAGTTCTTCGGCGGTGAGGTCTTTTTTCTCTTTGTGGAAGATGTTCAGTTTTTTAAGTTCCTCGTTAAATTCGAGGTCGAGTTTTTCGCGGGGGGAGAATTCGACGCCGGTTTCGTAAATGGCGTCGAGTTGTTTTTGTTTGTCGCGGGCCATTTTGAGTTCCTGGTCAACGATTTTCTCCTGGAGTTCGGCACGATCTTCGGCGTTTTTATCCATTAGGGATAGGCGGCCGCGCATAAAGCGCAGGGCTATTTTGTCGAGTTCGGTTTGCAGGTCGGTTTCGGACTTGATGATCCCCTTCTGGTATTTTTGTTTGGCGGCGATGCGTGCGCGGATTTCGGCATCTTCGGAATAGTCGGCTTTTGGTTTGCCTTTGCCACCGCCGCCGGAACCGCCCGAACCACCCGAACCACCAGTACCGTCGTCGCCAGGAACATCAACATATTCGGTTTTGATGCCTATTTCTATCTCCCTTAGCTCGGTTTGGATTTTGTTGTAAGCGGCTTTTAATTCATTAACCTTATCTGTAATGTCCTTAATAACCATATCCGCTTCTTTTTTGTTGAGTTTGAATAATGGCTTTTCAGAATCCTTCTTATATTCTTGTAATAATCTGTCGCGTTCTATAATAGCCTCTGAAAGTTCTTTACCTACTTCACGTTCCTGAGTGTATAGCGTAGCGTATTCATCTTTAAGCGCCTGTACCCTGATTTGCTTTTTAAAAGCGGTGAGGTAGTCGGTGATGGATTGGGTGTTGCTGTCGATCAGTTTTCCTTCTTCGGTAAGATAGCCGTGGTATTCAGGCACAATGCTCCGGAGTTCTTCGAGCGCTGTTTTGCGATAGGAAAGCACAAGGTTTTCATTTTCGATGGCTTTGGTAAGCAATCTGATGCGTGCTTCTTTGTCGTAATAATCTTTAGCAACCTGTTTATCGACACGCTGCATACCCGTTTCGATATCAGCAGTTTGTTTTTTTATGTTTGCATAGGTAATCAAGTATGCTATAACCGAAGCGATTGCAGCAGCAATAATACCCCAGGGTGTTGTGACCATAGCAGCATTGAGCAATTTTGTAGCTGCGGCTGCCCTGGTTGCGTTGCCGGTAAGTTTGTTGTAAGCAACTGTTAAAGCAAGCACGGCAACCCTTTGAAGCCCCGTTACTATAACT
The DNA here is from genome assembly GCA_050256115.1 of Bacteroidales bacterium. GTDB lineage: Bacteria > Bacteroidota > Bacteroidia > Bacteroidales > UBA4181 > JAQVSH01. The sequence continues at coordinate 1,435 of JBFWIG010000098.1, forward strand.
GAGGTATGTTGTAACATATTTATTGCCGTAAGTGCGACGCGATAGGCCATGATGGCGGCAACCAGCGAAATGATGGCGCGCCCATTGCGGAAGAGAAATTCAATAAGGGTGGTGATGGCATAGATAAACTTCTCATAGATATTCAGGGTTTGGAGATAGACGGGCAGGAGGCGTTCGCCCATTTCTTTCCTGAGTTCCGTTAACCTTTTTTGTTTCTTTTCGAGGGTGGCTTTGGCATTGTTATTTTTGATGTTATACTCTTCAATAGCGCTGGTTCCCTTTTCAAATGCTTCGTTCGAGAGTTTTTGCTGTTCGCGGATACGCATAACATTTTTAACGAGCGTACCCATAACCTGATTCATACGCTGCCCATCGAGTTCGGTTTCGCCCAGCAGGTCTATAAGCTGCGCGAAAGCCTCAGTGCCATCGCCTTTAAGGGCCTCAAAGAGGCGGAGCATGGTTTCGTTGGCGTCCTCGCTGAATGCTTTGGTATATTCATCCATCGACATACCCATAACTTTGGCCATTGATTCTGTTTCGGTGGCCATTTTGCTCATTAGCTTACTGTAGGCGGTAGCGGAAACTTCGGACTTTTGGCCGTAAATATCGAGAGCGGCAGCGAGGCCGAGGATATTCTGGGCGGAAACTCCGGCAAGCGGGGCAATACCAGCGACCCTTTCGAGGAAATTAACGAGATATCCTTCCTGGGCCACGCTGGCCATACCGAGCACATTGATTGTACTTCCCACGCGGATCATGGCTTCTTCGATGCCATATACCTTGCGGAGGTCGAATATTTCGACGGCCTTACCAACGGCTTTGATAGCATCTTCGGCATTTCCGCCGAGGTCTTTGGCAAGCGCGACAACGATTTTATCGGCGGCGCTGACAAACCCGAGGATATCTTCGCGGGCAGTATAACCAAGTTTACCGGCCACCCAGGCGAGGTCGAGCAGGTCGTTTTGGGCGGTGCGGGTATCGAACTGCAGGAGGGCCTTATTCAATTCGACGACCTGAGTACGGGTCATTCCGGTAACTTTCATGATGTCGGAAAGTTTGTCGTCGAACTCGGCAAATTCTTCGGTAGCCCTGCGGGCGCCGAAAATAAGCCCTGTGAAAGCTCCGACTGTTCCCATGATTACCGGCCAGTATTTATTGAAGGCGTTGGCCAGCCCTTTGAGGGTAGTAAGGTTTAGCTGGGTATTGCGCAGGGCGGCGTTATGGTCGTCGATGATGGAGCGGAGGTATTTGAGTTTAGCCATTTCACGGTTATACTCGCGGGAGCCGATGTTGAGGGTGCGGATCTGCCGTTCGAGCTTGCGAAATTCGGCAGAAATGCTTTTTATATCGTTGCGCACCTGTACGCCATTGATATACAGGTTAATTCGTCGTGTGTAGTTGCCGGCCATTGTGGGGAAAGTTTAATAGTTGAGGCTAAAATATATCGGCACCAGGCCAAAGGAAAGGACAATCATAAGTTACAGTTCCATGACCATCCAGAATAATTCGCCACCGGCGGTGGTGGTGAGGAAGCCTGAATCGCGCATGGCCTGGTAGATATCTTCCTTAGAGGCGTCGCAGTGCTGGTTAATAACATCGAAAAGATCGGCGCCCGAAACGAGGTCGTCAGCGGTAGAGGCGTTGGGTGCCGGCGCGAAAAGGCTTGAAATCACGCTGTCGAGATTAGGCGGCGGCCCGCCGAGGATCAGCCCCTTTCCTCCTTCTTCGGGATCTTCGTCGTGGTTTTTATGCTTATTTTTTTTCATTGGAGTTAGTTTATGCGCATACGGGTAGCGTTTACTGCTGCTTCGGTGTTGACCTGAGCAATTTGATTTGCCAGCACGGGGGCCGTTTGTTCGATGACGATGTTGAACCAATCTTTAGGTATTCTGGGGCCATTGGGGCCAACGGGACCTTTGGCATATCTGACCACCATGCCGTTGACCATCTTATACCCGTTGCCCACGCCCTTATGCACGAAAACGCCGTGGCGTTCCATACGGAAGCCAACGCCCTCGCTGATGCCGTGGCGATAATAAACGCGGTGGCGGATGCTTACTTTCAGTTTTTCCTCGTCGCGCACGGTGCCGGATTTACTGCGGCGCTGCACGGTGCCCTTTTTACCCCGTACCAGCTGAGCTGCAGATCCCTTGACTTTTTCGCGGGTGGATGTAGCCCAGTTTTTGACGATTTCATTTTGTTTCATGTAATCGTCCCAGGTAGTTTTTGAGGGGGATAAAACGGAATAGTCCATGACAGGTAATTTTATTCGTTATCCGCGAGGTCGATCCAGCGGGCGGTATCTACATCGGAGGGGAAGAAAGACTGCATCTGGAACATATAGCGGATTCCGTACCGGGTAGCGTCGAAGCGGATAAGTGTCGCTTCGACGGTATCGAGGTCCAGCGCCCGCACGGGGTTGTTTGGTTTGTTTTTGTCGGCGCGAATACGGGCGATTATATCATCGCCAATGTGCTCGAGTTTATCCCAGATGGCGTTTATTCCATCGAAGTCGCCCGGATCGGCTAATTGGTCGATCAGGACAAAGGCGGCAGTACGGTATTTAACGGGGTTGTCGCTTTTGCTGTCGCCCAGCGAGAGGCTATAACCCTCGAGGTTAAGCGCCGGATAACAGGCGTTGTTAAGCCCGGAGAGCAGTTCTTCGAGTTCGAGGCGGTAATAGTGCTTATTGGTGGCCGAGTGCCTTATGGCCACATGATTCCGGGCGAGGGCGTCGAAATAGTTTATGAGTTCGGAGAAGTTACGACCTTTTTGCATTTTCCTTGATTTTACGGGTTAAGTATCGCAGTACATCGTGCAGGAGCATATCGGCGTATTTGTCGGAATTAATGATGTCGTCGTTGACGATGCTATCGAAAACCTTTAGCCAGGATGCGTCTTTTTTACTGTTTTCGTTGTTGCTGACGGATTTGGAGAAAACGAGGGGATAGCGGTCGGAGAGCCAGTCTTTTACCAGGCGGTAATTGATGGCGATTGCCTGTTTTACGTCGGGGCTAAGAGCGGCAGTGATTTTTACCTGCGCGGGGATCAGCTCTTCGGAGAATTTTTTGTTCCCGGGCCAGTAAAGGGTCGCTATCAGTTTATTGAGGGCGGTTTCGTTTTCCTGGTTTTGGGCATAGTCGGAGAAATAGGAATCGATAAAGATGAACCGGCCGAAGCGGAGGCCGTTTAAGGCGGGCTTAGGCGGGATGCCGCAAGGCAGCTTAGGGATGATGAAGGATTCGCGGGGGGTGTAATCCTGAATAAAGTCGAGGGTATCAATGAGGGTGTAAACCATATAGCCGTCGAGGCTGGCGGCCACCAGGCGGGGGATGCGGAAGAATCGGCGGATAAAGTCGGATTCGCTGATTTCGTCGAGGTAAAGCCGGGAAACCGCGATGATCTGCTCCGGGTTTACTTCCTTCCAGCTTTCGGGGCAGTTTCGGGTATATGTTTTTTTTATCAGCCCGAGCCATTTATACTCAATTTCAACCTTTTTCATACGAAGAATGTCCGTTTGCCTGAGTTATCGCGGTTGTGGAGGCCGCTCCTCGGATTGGCGTAGTCGTTCCATTGGGCGGCATTTACAGCGAGGTAATTGCGGAGCACGTTGAGATACTGATCGGCGATTTTGAGGTTTCGGGCGATCAGGTCAGTGACCCTTTCCTCGGGGGTGTTGATTTCGAGGTCGGAGTTATTGAGGTTTTTGATCCCTTTGAGATAGAGGCCCCTGTCGGTAAGTTCGGCGCCTGTTTCCTGCATGAGCATGGCCGTGCTGTAATAAGCCACGGGGTCGCGCAGGTAAGGCATGATGGCCGTAACTTTCGGATCGGGGGTTTCTTTTTGCAGCTCGGCGATGATGTAGTTGAGGTTGTCTTTGCCGAGTACGGGGGTAAGGTGGAGATCTTCGGCCAGTTTCATGTGCTGCCGCAGGCGCTCGAAAACGATGCGGCTGTTGTTGATGAAGTAATGCTGGGAGAAGGTTTTTGTATCGGGAATAATGCGGCCACGCAGGCGAATAAGCTGAGATTTGAAAGCGTCGAAATGTTCGATGCGTGTTTCGAGGATTTCGAGCATGATGTCGAGGCCGTCGGCGCCGGTATTACGGAAATACTTTTTCAGTCCATCTTCCTGGTATTTGAACATGGATTTTATTTCGTTTCCTTCCATACGGTGAAAGCCGGAAGCATCGACAAAAGCGTTGAGGCTGTCGAACCCTATGTAAAACGCGATATTGGCGATTGCGCGCTGGGTGTAATAGAGGAGCAGGCCCCAGGCTTTTTCACGGGGGGTGTGGTTGCTTTCTTCGTCGCCGGAGGTGGTAATAAAGTTGTTGTCCTGGAGGTCGGAGGTGATTTTGTATGAATCCGGGTCGTTGTGATAAGCAATTAAGGCGGCATACATATCGCTGCCGAGCAGGGGCATTATGAAAGAGAGTTCGGCCTGTGCCAGCGATGGTGATACGCGGGAGAAATCAATAGCCTGGCTGACGGCAACGACGTAAAGTAATTCCTGTTTTGTTTTAAGCAGCATCACACTAAGGATTTAGAGGTTCCGGCACCGGTGTCGAGGGTGGTGAGTATGGTAGCGCGGAACCTGAGTTGAACATTTTTTTTGCCGTTGTATTCGAGGTATGCTTCGAGGGGGTCGAGGATATTCTGGCGGTCGATCCAGGCATTTGCGACGTTTACGAGGAAGGCTTCGCGGATATTGCTGCCGCCCTGATTGCTTGAATAGGATCCGCCGGGCATCCCAGCCCCGAGCACGTTGGGGTTAATCATAAGGGAGAACAGGATTTCGGAATTGGCGGCTGCCGATGTAATCAGTTTGTCGCCATCCTTATACTTGTTATCGAGTGGTTCGATAATCCACTGTTCTTCGGCTTTGCCCGAGTTAGGGTTGATCTCGAAGAAGGTGAAAATCGGTTTATCGGCATTATCGACGCCACAGAGGTTTTCTTCGAGGCCATCCATATAGCCCTCAATGGCAGCCTGGCGGGCGGCGATATCGGCATAATCTTCTTTCGGGAATCGTTTATCCCAAAAGGCATACGGTATTTTAACGTGCCATTTCCATGTGATCTGGTTGGCGTATGCCTTTTTGAGGAAAGAGGGGACTGTTTTGGCGATATCGATCCAGCCGGCGAGGTAAGCGCTGTACCATATCGGTTCGCTGTAATACTCGGCATTTGACCATGAATCGCGCACGGGAAAGAGGAGGCTTTTGTTTTTTATTTTTCCTTCGACTTTGCGGCGCAGCAGGTCGGCCAGGGGGTCGTACTCGTCGAGCACATCGACGGTTTCAAACTCGCCTTCGGCAGGGGTGTCGGGAAATTTGCCGCTGATCACCGCTTTATCTATTACGCCGTTTTTGGCGACGGCATACCGGCAGAACATCGAATTGATGGTATTGATGCCTACCATTTGGGATCCGTCCTCGTTGGGGAGGAGCTGCACATTACCGACGCCGAATTTAAGGTAATCGCGCAGGAGCTTTTCGAGATACCGGCGAACCATGCGGCTGTTGCAGAAGGCGAGGAGTTCCTGATCGTCGAGCACTTTGAGGATTTCGTTGCCTTTTTCGTCGTAACCGGTGACTTCGCAGGGGAATATACCCTGGCCGAGGGTGAGGTTGCGTATAAATTTCAGTCCGGTATTGAGCACGCCCACGGAGCGGATGATGTCGTAAGCCGTTTTCGGGAAATCGTTGCTGCTACCCCAGGCGGCCAGCTCGATGGCACCGACGGAGAGTTTATCTTCGATTACTTCGGTTTGCTTGGTGACTTTTGGTTTCTCGGTGGTGGCCGGGTCTTTGGCGTTAATTTTTGTTTTTGCCTGATTCCGGAGCTTATCTTTAGGCGCCCCGGTGGTTGACATAAAATGTTTTTCGCCATAGGCGAGCAGGGGGACACCCTCGTTATTGAACAGGACCTTTGTCATAGTTTGACGGTATTGGAGTTAAATTCGATGATGTTGTCGATGTTGACGGGATAAACGTGCCCGGCAGGTTCGCCTTTATCGTTGACGGGCAGCACGCCCCTGAAACGGGTAAGGCTCATATTCATACGCAGTCCACAGGCAACGGCGCGGGGGAGAAAAACGATTTCGCCGTTTTTCTTGATAAATTTTATGGAGAAAACGACCTGTTTGCCGTAGGGCGTTTCCTTGATATCCATTTCGCGGAGGACCTGAACCCGGAGAATTTTAGACATTAGTATCCTTTCTCTTTATCCTGCACATTGCCATCGTTGAGGCGATATAGGAATTTGGCGGTACGGCGGTCGCCAAACCACCAGGTAACGACCGACACGGTGAGGTAAATAACCACGTCACTGACTTCGGAGAACAGGGCCCGGGCCTGATCGGGGGATAACAGCGCTTCTTTTGCCTGCAGTATCTGGATTGCCCTGAAAGTGAGCAGGGTTGTAAGCCCGACGAGGTACACGGTGAGGCCGGGCCTGATGGAAGCGCGGAAGGTATCGACCATGCCCATGAGGAAGGCGATAATTTTGCCGGGTTTGCCGGCGGCTGACGATGTGAGGATCTGGAGCTTTTCGGCGGTGAGGGTATCGGCATTGGCGTTGCGCATACTTTCGACGTATGCGGCGGCCTCGGCTTTCTCGATTTCGGCTTCGGAGCGGGCGGTTTCGACAGCGATTTGCAGTTTGGCTTCCTGCTCGCGTTCTTTAATATCATACTCGCGCATCTGAAGCTCGTGCTGGTTTTTGAGGCGTTGCGCCTTGAGGTTGGTAAAGCTGGTAATGATGTTGCCAGAAACCCGGTAGCAA
>JBFWIG010000099.1:0-8137 GCA_050256115.1 Bacteroidales bacterium
ACTTCTTCCAGACCGATCTGGATGCACAGTACAAAGATGCCAAAGTGAAGATCGACATTGAGCTTACCGGCAAGGCGCTTACCTCCGGTACGTTAACGGCAAAGATTCTGGATAAGAACCAAAAGGTGGTGGCGCAAAAGGAGCTGAGTGGCGCTAAAGTAGGGTCGAACACCCTAGAGATGGATGTTACCAATCCCGACAAGTGGAGTGCCGAAATGCCCAATCTCTATTCGCTGGTACTTACCCTCCGGGAGGGCAACCAGACCCTCGATATTCGTGGCGGAAAGGTGGGTTTCAAGGAGGTGGGCATCGGCCCTAAAGGCGAACTGCTGATTAACGGAAAACGGATGGTATTTCATGGGGTGAACCGTCACGACCACAGCGAGATTGGCGGCCGAACCCTTACCAAAGCGGAGATGGAGATGGATGTGAAAACCATGAAGCGTTTAAATATCAACGCGGTAAGAACCTCCCATTATCCCAATAACCCCTACTTCTACGATCTTTGCAACACCTACGGGCTCTATGTGCTGGCCGAAGCCAATGTAGAGACCCACGGCAATATGGGCCTTTCGGGCGTGGAACTTTTCCGCAAACCGATGGTAGAACGCAACCACAATCATGTAAAGTGGATGCGCAACCAGGTTGCCATCTTTATGTGGTCGTACGGTAACGAGTCGGGTGGAGGCAACAACTTCGAATATGTAGAGAAAGCCATTAAGGCGCTCGACAAAACGCGCCTCACCCATTACGAAGGAAACAGCCGTTGGAGCGATGTGAGCAGCACCATGTATGCCAACTACGACAATATTAAACGGATAGGAGAGGATCGACTCAAAGAGACCAACCCCCGTCCGCATATTCAGTGCGAAAACAGCCATGCCATGGGAAATGCCATGGGGAACGTGCGCGAAATGTTCGACCTCTACGAAAAATACCCTTCGCTTACCGGTGAGTTTATCTGGGACTGGAAAGACCAGAGCCTGAAGATGCCGGTTCCCGACAAACCCGGCCAGTTTTTCTGGGCCTACGGCGGCGACTTTGGCGACAACCCTAACGACGGCAGTTTCTGTACCAATGGGGTAATCTTTGCCGACTATACGCTTTCGGCCAAATCGTACAACACCAAAAAGATCTATCAGCCTGTTGTCTTCTCGATGAAAGAGGATGGCAAAACCGTTGTGCTCCAAAGCAAACTGGCGTTTAAAACCACGGCTCATCTGGCCATGGGATACACCCTTCTGGAAGAGGGAAAAGTGGTAGGCAGTGGCAAGCTGGATGTAGTGCTTCAGCCCGGCGAGATCCGCGAGGTGGTGATTGCAGGGCTGCCACAGAACCCGAAAAAGGAGGCCGAGTACTTTGTCCGCTTTAGTGCCACCCAAAAGGAGGCTACCTGGTGGGCTGAGGCCGGATACGAAGTTGCCTCCGAACAGGTGCGTCTGCAAAGTGCAACCAAGCCCCTCTACCGGTTGCCCGAAGGGGGTAAACTCACTGTGCAGGAGAGTCCCGAAGCCATTACCGTTTCCGGGGCAAACTTTGCAGCCGTTTTCAGCAAAGAGGCCGGCACCCTGAGCAGCTACACCTACAATGGCAAGCAACTGGTTGCAAGCCCTCTGGTGCTCAACCTCTTCCGCCTGCCCACCGAAAACGATAAGGCACAGGCCGGCAGCTGGGACAATATGGGTATCAGAACGCTGAAGGTTCAGGCCGGCAGCTGGAGTATCGGCAAAACCGGTTCGGACGCGCTGGTAGATCTCTCCATTACCAATCGCTATACTGCCAATGGCCCCAACCAATATACCGTGAAGATGGCCTACAAAGTGGCATCGGACGGCACCCTCTTTGTCGATGCCATCTTCCTGCCCGATGCCAAGGGTGCCATTCTGCCCCGCATTGGTTATCGCATGGAGATGCCCGGATTGTTCGAACAGCTCAGCTGGTATGGACGGGGACCGTGGGAGTCGTATGCCGACCGCAAAGAGGCCTGTTTCGAAGGGGTCTACAGCAGCACCGTTACCGAGCAGTGGGAGCGGTATGTTCTGCCCCAAGAGACCTCCAACAAAGAGGAGGTGCGCTGGATGAGCCTTACCGACGCCTCCGGTGCCGGCTTGCTCATAGTGGCTCCGCAACTGATGTCGGCCTCGGCCACTCACTTCAGGCCCGAAGATCTCTACACCCGCTCGGGCGTACGAGCCAAGCACAGCTACGAGGCTGCCTTCTGCGAAAACACGGTGGTGTCGCTCGATGCCAGAATGCGCGGACTGGGTAACGCCAGCTGCGGCCCCGATGTGATGGAGAAGTATGAGCTGAAGGCCGACAATACCCTTTTCCAGGCCATTATTATGCCGCTCTCCGAAAAGATGAGCGCCGAAAAGCTCTCCGAAAAGGCGCGGGTTTCCAGCCCTGTGGCCATGCCGGTAACGATGTTGCAAGACAAGAAAGGGATGATTACTCTCTCTACCGCCACCCCAAAAGGGCAGATCTTTTATCGCGTGGATCAGGCGGCTTTTGCCCCCTACACGGCTCCGTTTGCTTTGCTCCAGGGGGGGCATGTAGAGGCCTATACCCGTGCCGAAGGTTACATGGAGAGTGCAAAATCTGCTGTCGATTTTGACCTTTTCATCGACAAGAGTGCCTGGGAGGTAGTTCGCGTTTCGAGTCAGGCCCATGGCGACGAGGGCAAGAACGCCATCGACGGCGACATCAACACCAAGTGGCACACCGCTTTTGGTGCCAACGAGCCTCGTCCGCCTCATGAGATTGTGGTGGATATGAAGAAGCCCTTAAAGATCGAGGCATTTCTCTACACCGGCCGAAGCGACGGCGACAACGGCATGATCCGCGACTTTGATCTTTACTTGAGTAATGATCCCAATGTGTGGGGCGAGCCTGTTGTCAGCAGCCGATTTGCCAATACCGGCGCGATGCAGGTAATTCCGGTTCCCGGCAAGCCCGAGGCTCGTTATTTCAAGCTGGTAGCAAAGTCGGAGGTTCGCAACCGCGCCTGGGCTTGTGCGATGGAGTTGGGGGTAAGGGCGGTGCATTAGTGCGCTTCGCTTCGCTGCGCGCAAATGCTCTGGAGATGCGCTTCGCGCAAGTGCTCTAGTGATGCGCTTCGCGCAAGTGCTCTAGTGATGCGCTTCGCGCTAAGAGCTTAAGGTTTGGAGAAAGCAGCTGTCGAGATGGATCGGCAGCTGTTTTTTTTTACGCTTTAGGTTATGATGGGTGTGCTGCCTAATTGGATGTAACTACCTCTTCGACGGGTCGAAGTTCTGCGACCCATTAGCGCTCTCATTCACTAAAAGAGGAGAACTCGCTTCGATAAAATGGTTAATGGTTAACTGTAAATGGTTAATGAAAGGAAACGCGCAAGCGCGAAAAAGATTGCTGCGTTATCGTATTCGTGCGAAGCGCACATTTACCATTCACCGTTAACCATTTGCGCGCAGCGCACCAGAGCGATGGGTCCCCGCCTAACTTCTCCATTGTCTCAGAGGCAGTTACCTCCAAACGGCTAACTCCTGCGTTACCCGGTAAAATGATTATTGCGCGCAAGCGCAGCACGCGAAGCGCATCCGCGCTTCGAAGCTCTAGAGCACCAGAACACCAGAACACCAGAACACCAGAGCACCAGAGCACCAGAGCACCAGAGCACCAGAGCACTATCCCTTCGCGCTTGCGCGTACTAATTCATTAACCATTTCGCGCGCAGCGCATTAACCATTAACCATTAACCATTAACCATTTACCATTCACCATCCACCATTTGAGCGTAGCGCACCAGTCAGCGCGTTATCGGAATCGGCACTGCCGCAGGCAGCGAATCAGCGGGTTTGCCGAATAGGGTGAATTCAATGAGGCCCGGAGGGGTTGGGTTCGGCCGGTTTGTGAGGGTCAGCCGGACAAAGCGGCACTTTACAGGCGTGATTTCTTCATAGATGGTATTCCGTGAAATCTTGTTTTGGGTCTGGTCAAGTGCTGTGGTATAGCTCTTTCCATCCATGGAGACTTCGATTTTGTATTGATAGGGATCTGTTGAGCCTCCGCCGAATCCCGTTCTGCCGCTGTTAAATAGCAGCCGGACGCCGTCGATGGTAAATAGTTGCACTACGTCGAAACGGGTTGCCGGCGAGAGTTCCAGGGTTAGTGAAGGCATGGAATCGGTGGGGGCGGGCTGCCACCAGGTTCCGCTGGAGTTGTCTACCGCGTAGGCGGCTTCGTGGCCCGGCTGTTCGGAAGAGCATTTTGAAAGTGCATTCATTGCCCGAAATTTGTTGATGGTTAACGGGATGGAACCGCTGTTTCCCTGGGTAGGGACGCTGATGGTTCCGGGTGCCCATTGCGGGGTCTCTGTAACCTGTACTGACATGTTTCCTTGCTGGTCGAAAACGATACGGTCCATTCCGATCCGCCGTCCGCCGGGAGGGTTCGAAAGAACGATTGTATAAAATTGCCAGAGATTTCCGTCGGGGCCTTCTACAATACTGCCGTGAGCGGTTCCGGTGACAAGGCCCTCGGTCTTGCGCAGCAGCGGGTTGTTAGAGGCATAAGTAAAGGGTCCCATGGGCGATTTCGAGGTATAGTATCCCTCTGCATAGGTTTTCCATTGGGTTCCTGAAGCAGAGTATTGCAAATAGTAGATGCCGTTATGCTTTTGTACCCACGGGCCTTCAATCCATGCCACGCCGGGATATTCGTTCATTTCGCCATAGCGTTCCCAAATGTGATCCGGATTAAACCCGAAAAGATGTTTCACGGGACCGTTGAATCTTGTAAGATCATTGCGATCGAGTGGCACCACAAAGATTCCGCTGACTCCGCGTCCGGAGTAGTAGAGATAGGGGGTGTTGTCGTTGTCGATGTATATCTCCATATCAAATGCACCGTTCCATCCTCCGGCCACGTCAGGAGTATTTTTCCATTCTCCCAGGCTGGTATAGGGCCCCAGGGGATTGTCGGCTTTGAAAAGCGGGCCGTCGTTACCGCACATATAGAAGCTGCCGTTGTATGTAAAGACATCCGGCGCTACCGGGACCTTTTCAACACGTTGAAAAGTCCAGTTTAACATATCGTCCGATATCCAGGCTCCGCCGCCCGTGCAAAACATGTAGTACCTGCCGTTCTCCCGGATCACCGTGACATCGCCGGCTGCATTGCCTCCGGGTGCAGTGATCATGGGCAGAGGATTACAGTAGCGGGCTGTTTTTCCAATGACAGGCTCTTCTGCACTGACCGAAGAGATTCCAATGCAGGTAAAGAAAAAATATACGATCCAAGATTGAGGTTTCATTCCTGTTAGTTTTTAATGAATAGGATTTTCTGATATATTAGGGAAGTCCTTCTTACCTTCAAACTCATAGTTAATGGCTATTTTTCGCTCTTTTTTTTGGTAAAAGTTGATTTTGCATGTAAAAAGGTGTAAGTTTGCATGCCGATTCTGCGGATTCGACAACCTCTTAGGCGATCAGGCTTCGGCTTGGCCGCCTAAGTTTATTTTTGACGGAATGATGTATTACTCTTTCAGTAGCATAAGCTCTTCAACCAGTGCACTTACCATTGTACAAGGATTATGATTGGCATAATCCTTTCTTCCGTCAAATCGTTTAGCAAGCCGTTTTGCTTCGCCTTCGCAGACAATCAGATAGTACTTCCGCTTGTTGCGAATGCTCACTTTTCGCGTTAACTCTCCATGTCCAAAGCGTTTTCGCTGTAGGTTCGAGAAAGTTATTTTTCGTGCCATTCCGATACAATATCTGAGAGGTTGCCAATAAACGGAATTGCTCCGTAACGCCCTTCAATGTAATCTTTTTCGAATGAGCGGTCTTTTCTGACTGTTTTCCCTTCTTCTTTATACTCTACCAAAGAATAGATGTCGGAAGCGCCATACTGATCCTTTTCAACAAAGTAAATCTGGTCTCTACGATAATTCCCATAGTTTAATAGGTTGGTATCATGTGTGGCAAAGATTAGCTGAGCATTATTCGGATTAAATCGCTTTGAATTAAATAGCTTTGAAACGGCTAGTGTTAATAATGGATGCAAACTGGCGTCCAGTTCGTCAATTATGAGTACTCCGCCATCATTCAGAACGTTAAATACAGGCCCTGAGATATTAAAGAGTTTGTTGGTTCCGGAAGATTCCTGATTTCGCAAATCAAACTCCACATGGCCAATAATCTTACCCTCGTTGTTATACTTTTTGTGTATTGTCTTAATTTCAATCTTGAAGCTCCCATCCAAATCAGATAAGAATTGTTTTGCAACGCTTTCGGACATCTCTTTGGGCAGTTCTTTGGGGTCGAACGGTTTTTTATCGATGGAAATTGCCTCAAAACCCATTTCGAGCGATGTATAAAAGTTGATCAATTTTGATCTGTTCTCACTGTTTTTGTCGGCTAATAAACCAAATGTTACGCTTTTGTACCCCTCATGCGAGAGCCCCGAAATGGTAATGAAATTACGGAACCATCGCATTATCTTTTTCGCAATCTTCCCATTAAACCGATCGGAAACTGCAAGAAAAAGCGCATTCTCTCTGGTTCGGTCCTCCAGATCTTTTCCCTCAGGAAAAGTTTTCATCACCTCAATTCCATCGGACTCTCTCAGGAAGAGAGGTTTCTCGGCTTTTTTTTGCGCTTCAAACAACCATTCGGCATGGACTTTTTTGGAATCAACTTCAAAGCCATATCTGTAGCGAACGCCTTCGGCAATAAAAATGGCTTCAAAGAAGGAGGGAGTCTCTTCGGTGGAGGTGCTTAATAAAAATGGAGTAACATCTAACTCATCTGTCGATGATTGATCGAAAGACTGTAATACCAAGTGTCGCATAGTGGACATAGCGCGAATAAAATTGCTTTTCCCACTCGCATTTGCGCCATAAATCACAGCACCTTTTAATAAGTTGTGCCTATCGGCAAAGAACACGTTAGTGTCGGTGTGCTCCGTAATGGAGGTAGCAGCAAGACTTAACGTTGACTTTGCTTTAAACGACAGATAATTGCCTACGGAAAATTCGATTAACATCTTTCGTGGTTTATGAGAAATTTTCTCAAATATACAACATATTGAATATTTTGGTTGATTTTTGAGGGATTTTCTCAATAATTGATAGATTTTTGCGTTTAGGCACAAAATGATTTCCTCTCCTCTTTCTGTACAAAAATTTTTCTATCACTCCGCGAAACGCGGAGTGGCCATCTCTTTCTTGCGGGGTATAAAGAGAGATGGACGATGGTGCATAAAGATTTGGCCGAAAGGGCGCGTATGGGGCGCAACGTTGCTGCGCTTAGAAAGGAGAGGGGTATTTCGCAGGTGGAGATGGCAAGGCTTACGGGCCTGGATCAGTCGCATATTTCGCGCATTGAGGCGGGTCGCTACAATGTGACGTTCGATGTGTTGCATCAACTGGCCTCGGTATTGGGTATGAGGATCGAACTGGTTGTAAATAATAATGCCCGACCCTCAGCTTGGGAAGCTGATGCACTTTGCGAAGCTGATGCGCTTTCCGATGCGGATGCGCTTTCCGAAGTCCCGTAATAATCGTTTGGCTAAAGTTTTTCGTTCACTCCGCGAAACGCGGAGTGACGGTGCCGATCTTGCCGGGGCTTATTAACCTAATACACCATTTTATGATGAAGCTGATTTGGATAATGTCCGTGATTATCACGGTGTTTGGATGTACAACCCAACGAAAGGTGGTTCCCGTTGAACCGCCTGTTCAAGAGATTCCTGCACAAGAGCAGGGATTAAAACGAAAAGTAGCAATTGCACGTTTCTCGAACGAAACGCAGTATGCTAAAGGGGTCTTCTACGATAAGGCTAACGACCCTATCGGTAAGCAAGCAGTGGATATTTTGTCGACCAAACTGGCATCGTCCAACAAGTTTATCTTGTTGGAGCGGCAGGATATGGATAAGATTGTTGAGGAGTTAAAACTGGCCGGGAACGAAGGACTCCAAAAAGTGGGAGCCGACTATTTAATTATTGGATCGGTAACCGAATTCGGTAGAAAGAATGTGGGCGATGTCAATGCATTTTCCCGGAGTAAAACGCAAACCGTTCAGGCCGGGGTAAGTATCCGACTGGTTGATGTATCGACCGGACAAATTATCTATTCTGAGGAGGCAAAAGGTGAGGC
>JBFWIG010000100.1:0-8035 GCA_050256115.1 Bacteroidales bacterium
ATACCAACCTTTAAACATCCCTTATATGCCAACGCCTCCCTTTACCTACCAGGAGCATTTCCCCATGGGAAAAGATCAGACCGAATATTATCTTCTTACCTCCAACCATGTGTCGGTAAGCAACTTCGAGGGCCGCGAAATTCTGAAGGTCGAGCCGGAAGCCCTTACCCTGTTGGCCAATGCTGCCTTTAAGGATGTATCGTTTTTGTTGCGTCCCGAACATCAGAAACAGGTGGCAGCCATTCTGGACGATCCCGAAGCCAGTGAGAATGATAAATATGTTGCGCTCACCTTTTTACGCAATGCCGAAGTGGCTGCCAAAGGGGTTTTGCCCTTTTGCCAGGATACCGGAACGGCCATTATCATGGGGAAAAAGGGCGAGAATGTCTTTACCGGGGGTAACGACGCCGAGGCACTCTCGAAAGGGGTGTACAAAACCTACACCGAAGAGAATCTTCGCTATTCGCAGAATGCGCCTCTCGATATGTATAACGAGGTGAATACCGGCTGCAACCTGCCGGCTCAAATAGACCTCTATGCGGTACCTGGCAATGAGTATAAATTTCTCTGTATCTCCAAAGGGGGCGGATCGGCCAACAAAACCTACCTCTACCAGGAGACAAAGGCGTTACTGACTCCCGGAAAACTGGAGGCTTTTCTGATCGAAAAGATGAAGTCGCTGGGCACTGCAGCTTGCCCTCCCTATCATATTGCATTTGTGATCGGGGGCACCTCGGCCGAGATGACCCTCAAAACCGTGAAGCTCGCTTCGGCCAAATACTACGACAATCTGCCCGTTACCGGCAACGAGATGGGACGTGCCTTCCGCGATGTGGAGCTCGAGCAGAGAATGTTGAAAGCAGCACAGGAGATAGGGCTGGGTGCGCAGTTTGGCGGCAAATATTTTGCCCACGATATCCGCATTATCCGTCTTCCGCGTCATGGCGCCTCCTGCCCCGTTGGGCTCGGGGTCTCCTGTTCGGCCGACCGCAACATTAAAGCTAAAATTAACAAAGAGGGGATCTGGATTGAGAAACTCGAAGAGAACCCCGGTATGTACATTCCCGAATCGCTCCGCAACGAGGGCGAAGGCAACGCGGTGAAGATCGATCTGAACCGACCCATGAAGGAGTTGTTGGCCGAACTCGACAAATACCCGGTAGCAACCCGACTCTCACTCACCGGAACCATTGTGGTGGGGCGCGATATTGCCCATGCCAAACTCCAGGAGAAGATTGATCGCGGCGAAGGGTTGCCCCAGTACGTAAAAGATCATCCCATCTACTATGCCGGTCCGGCAAAAACGCCCACAGGCATGGCATCGGGATCGTTCGGGCCCACCACCGCCGGCCGTATGGACTCGTATGTCAACGAGTTTCAGGCCAACGGAGGCAGTATGATTATGATTGCCAAAGGGAACCGCAGCAAGCAGGTTACCGAGGCCTGTGCAAAGTTTGGCGGCTTCTATCTGGGCAGCATCGGCGGTCCGGCTGCTATCCTGGCCCAGAACAACATCAAAAAGGTTGAGTGTCTCGAATTTCCGGAACTGGGCATGGAGGCCATCTGGAAAATTGAGGTGGTCGACTTCCCCGCTTTTATTCTGGTAGACAACAAAGGAAACGACTTCTTCGAACAGATTAAGGTTTGCCGTTAGCCGTTTTTTCCAGCACTTCGCTTCCAAACTGCATACAGTCGGCTCTTTTCAGCATATCGTAATCGGGAAAAGTTGCCATCGATGCCGCTGTTGCTGTGTCTAGCAACCGTTTAGTTATCCTTCCGTTAAACACCTTCGACGGAAGGGTGCCCGCTTCGCAGAGGGCAGCCAGATGATTCTCGATAAAGAGGGTTGTCTGCGCCGGCCCTGTGGGTTGCTGCATATTGCCGCATACGGCAAATAGTCCGCGCAGTTTGGGCTTGATAACGGCTTTCTGTGCTTTAATATAGGCCTGCAGTTCGGGGCAGGTTACATTGCTCCGGATAGATCCTCCAATAATCAGATGGTCGAACCGGCTCAGATCTGGGGTTTCGCGTACATCATACACCTGCGCAATTCCACCCATACCCTCCGAGATCCAAACTGCTGCATCGCGCGAACTCCCGCACCAAGTGCCATAGAGAATGGCCCATCTCTTTGTGGAGGACATGGGGTAATACTCCAATCCCTTACTTTTCCCGCCTAGGAAAAGCAATCCGGCGGCAGCCAACGTACATTGCAAAAAGGTTTTGCGTTCCATAGAAGTTTGTAGTGAGTTAGACAAGTGGGGCTAAGATACAATGCACCAGGGCAGAATCCTCAATTTCTGCCAGAAAAATTCAAATGCGCCAATGCACAAATCGAGAGCTCAAATGCTCTAGTGCTCTAGTGCTCTGGTGCTCTGGTGCTCTAGTGCTGCGCGTTGCGCGCCAGCTCGTTCATCATTCACCATTTTCTTTTCTGCATTTGCGCGAAGCGCAGCATTAGAGCACTCAAAGTGCGAACGCACTTTGAAGCATTAGAGCATTAAATTATTACCTTAGTATGTTCCAAACCCTCTCCTCACTATGAGATCTTTTCTGTTTTTTGTGGCATTGCTCCTATCTCCGGTTTTTTCGGCTCAGGGTGCAGAATCTCTTTCGGTCTTTGAATTGCGGTGCGAAAACCGGGTCAATCCGGTGGGTATCGATAAGACAACGCCCCGTTTTAGCTGGAAGTATAGCAGTTCGAAAAACGGAACCGAACAGAGGGCTTACCAGCTTATGGTGGCAACCGATTCGCTTCTGCTTGTAAGCGGAAAGCCCGACCTATGGGATTCGGGCAAGCGTGAATCTTCCTCTTCACTATGGATTCCTTATGAAGGATTGCAGTTGGGTTCGGGACTGCCTGTTTACTGGAAGGTGCGGATTTGGGACACCAATGGAAAGATTTCGGATTGGAGTCGCGTTGCGAAGTTTAGTACCGGGTTGCTTGCCGATTCCGATTGGGATCGGTCCTCGTACATTGGTTTCCCCACGGAGGCCGGTTATCGCGAGGCACCTCAGGTCAGGCAGACATTTCGTGTGCAGAAGTCGGGAGGAGCCATTTTCCTCTATGTAAACTCTTTGGGGTATCATGAGGTCTATCTCAACGGCCAAAAGGTGGGAGAGGGGGTGCTGGCTCCCGCGGTTTCGCAGTTTACGAAACGTTCGTATGTGGTGGCGTACGACATTACCCCGCTGGTAAAACCGGGCGACAACCAACTGATGTTGTGGCTGGGGAGTGGCTGGTATACGGAGAGCTTTCCGGGGGTTGTGCATAATGGCCCGTTGGTAAGGGCCAGGATAGAGCAGGTATCGGGTTCGCAACGTGAGCTGTTGGTGGCTACCGACGCTTCATGGAGAGGCCGTAAGAGTAGCTATACCCGGCAGGGCAATTGGCGCTACGAGGCGCTGGGGGGTGAGACCCTCGATGGTCGGATGGCACAGACCGATCTGCTTTCGGAGGGGGGCGAAGGGCGTAAATGGATGCCTGTGACGGTGGTTTCGGTGCCCAAACATGAGGCCTCAATGCAGCGGGTGGAACAGAATCTGATTACCGAAACGCTCTCGCCTGTAAAAATTAAGGCTGTTGGGAAAGATACCTTCCTGATAGATATGGGTAAATGCCTTACCGGCTGGGCCGATATCCGTTTCCCGAAGCTGCAGAAGTCGCAGCAGGTGGTACTGGAGTTTGGCGATATTCTCGACAAAAACGGGCGACTGGCGCATCACAAGCAGATTGATCGCTATGTGGCTGCCGGAAGCGGAAGCGAGCGGTTTATCAATAAATTTAATTACCACGGTTTTCGCTATATCCGGATCTCTAATCTTCAAGAGGCTCCTTCGGCCGATTCTATCAAGGCTTTCCTGATCCGCACCGGGTTCGATCCCGCTTCTACCTTTGCCTGTTCGGACCCCGACATGAACCGTATTCATGATATGGTGTTCTACACCCTCCAGTGCCTCAGTATGGGCGGGGTTATGGTTGATTGTCCCACCATTGAGCGGCTGGGCTATGGGGGCGACGGGAACGCCTCTACCGAAACGGCACAAATGATGTTTAACCTTAACCCTATGTATCACGATTGGTTGCAGGCATGGGCCGATTGCCTCCGCGACGATGGCGGCATGCCGCATACCGCCCCCAATCCCTATTCGGCCGGTGGGGGGCCTTATTGGTGTGGTTTTGTCATTACCGCCTCCTGGCGAACCTACCTCCATTATGGCGATACCGAGATTCTGGAAAAGTTCTACCCTGCCATGCAGAAGTGGTTGGGATATGCCGCTACCTATTGGGCCGACGGATTGTTAAAGGGCTGGCCCGAAACCGACTACCGAACCTGGTATTTGGGCGATTGGGCTACCCCTCGAGGTGTGAACCAAATGGATCCCTCTTCGGTGGGATTGGTGAACAACTGTTTTATGGCGGTCTGTTTCGACAATATGCAGAAAATTGCCGGGGTGCTGGGGAAAGCAGACGATGTGGCGCTCTATGCGCAAAAACGGTCGGATATCCAAAAGCAGATTCATCTCCGCTTTTTCGATGCCCAAAAGGGGCGGTACGGCACCGGTTCGCAGATCGATTTTGCCTATCCGCTCTTGGCGGGCGTGGTGCCTGGCGCATTGAACGATGAGGTGACCTCCCGGTTTAAAGAGGCTACCGAAACCACTTGGCGTGGCCATCTCTCCACCGGGTTGGTGGGGGTTCCGGTGATTACGGAGTGGGCGGTTAAGAACCGCGCTGCAGATTTTATGTACAGCATGCTGAAGAAACGGGAATATCCCGGCTACCTCTATATGATTGACAATGGAGCCACAACTACCTGGGAGCATTGGGACGGTGCCCGAAGCTGGATTCATAACTGTTACAACGGGATAGGATCGTGGTTTTACCAGGCTCCCGGAGGCATCCAACCCTTAGAAGAGGGTCCTGCCTACCGGCAGATCCGGATCGAACCGCAAATACCCAATGGGATTACCTGGGCCAAAACCCGTAAGGAGACCCCTTATGGAACTTTGGAGGTAGACTGGACCCTGGAAAATGGCGAGATGGCGCTTTCGGTTACTATTCCCTTTGGGAGTTGTGCCGATGTGATCCTACCGGAGGGGGTGAAGCAGTACACATTAAACGGTAAATCCAGGCGGGTTGGAGGCAATCGCGCAACGAAAGAGGGGAAGGATACTCTACAGGGTGTCGCGTTGAAGGGAGGGAAGTACACACTGCGCGTCAGCGCATCAGAGCGCGAAGCGCAGCACTAGAGCACTTGAAGCGCCATAGCGCTTCGAAGCATTAGAGCACTAATTCACCATTCACCATTCACCATTCGCGTTTTATCGTGATTCGGTTTTGGTGAGTTGCTCCCGGATGCGGGCAATTAAGAGTTCGGCCGAAAAGGGCTTGCTGATATAGTCGGAGAAGCCCGATTGATGTACTTTTTGCTCCTCTTCGTTATGGGCGTAGGCTGTGATGGCTATAACCGGCATATCGGGATGCTCCGCACGGATAATCTGTGTGGCCTCGAATCCATCCATCACCGGCATCCGGATATCCATCAAAATCAGGTTGATTTCGGGGTGCTTGCGAACCAACTCTACGGCCATCTTCCCGTTTTCGGCACGCAGAATGGTGAGACTCAGACGGCTGAGCAGCTCTTTAATGAGCAGGTAGTTGAGATCTTCGTCTTCGGCCACCAGAATGGTAGTAGATTGGAAAAGAGTGAGTTCGCGAATCGGTGATTTTAGCTGTTGTATCTCTGATACAGGTGGCAACTTGAAGGGGATAGATACGGTAAAGATTGAACCTTCGCCGGGCGATGAGATTACACTGATGTTGCCTCCCATCAGTTCGGCATAGGCTTTTGATATGGCCAGTCCCAACCCGGAGCCGCCAAATTCGCGGTTGAGTGAGAGCTCCGCTTGTCTGAATTTCTGGAAGATACTCTCCTGTGCGTTTAACGGGATCCCGATCCCGGAGTCGATCACGAAAAATTTGAGTATGTCGCCATCGAGATCGTATCCAAACTTGACATACCCACTCTTGGTAAACTTAAAGGCATTATGGAGCAGGTTATGCAAAACCTGAAAGAGCTTTGCCTCATCGGCCAGCAGTATTGCCGCCTCGTCGGGGAGCCCCTTGTGCAGTTCGAAGGTGAGGCGTTTATATTGCGCCATCTTTTCGAAGTTGTTATAGAGCACCTGCATGCTGTTGTTAAGATGCATCACCGACTGGTGCAGGCTGAGTTGCTCTGCCTCTATGGTGGCCATATTAATCATGTCGGTGATGATGGTAAGCAGATCTTGTCCGCTTTGGATAATGGTGTCGGCAAAGGTTTTACTCTTCTCCGGTGTTAGTTCGGGGTTATCGAGCAGGCGGGCAAAACCCATGATGGCATTCATCGGGGTACGCACTTCGTGCGAAAGGTTGTGCAGGAAGGCCGATTTAAGCCGATCGCTCTCTTCGGCCTTCTCCTTGGCTGCAATAAAGCCGTCGAGCAACCGTTTCCTGTCGGTAACATCCTCCATGGTGAGGATATAGTTGGTGAGCTTCGCTTCGCTATCGAGCAGCGGATTGATAGAGACCAACTGCCAGAAGCGTTCACCGTCTTTGGTGCGGTTTTCTATCTCACCTCTCCAGGTATTCCCGCTTCTCAGCGCCTCCCACATGGCCCGAAAGGCCTCCTCATCCACATGCCCCGGATTGAAGATTCTGGGCGGTTTCCCAATCAGCTCTTCCAGGGTGTAGTGGGTAAAGTCGGAGAAGGTTTTATTGACAAACTCTACCCGCCCTTCGGCATCGGTAATCATAATGGAGGCGGGGTTTTGTTCCACCGCACGTGATAATACATGCCACCGCTCCTCGGCCTGTCGTTTCTCGGTAATGTCGGTGATAAACCCTTCGAGAAAGATCAGGTTATTGTTATTGCGGCAAAAAACACCGCGCCCCCGCTCCCAGACCCATCGAATCGTGCCATCCTTCCGTATAATTCGGTATTCCGATTCGAACTGATCCTGAAAGCGCAATACCTCCTCCCAGCGGGTAAAGAGATATTCCCGGTGGTCGGGGTGGATAATGTCGTTAAAAGCGATGTCTCTGTTCAGCAGCACCTCCTCGCGACTATACCCGGTAATCTCGTCAAACCCCTGGCTCACATAGTGCATGGTCCAGTTCTCGTCGGCAGCACACCGATAGACAAAACCGGGCAGATTTTGGATGAGTCGGCTCAGGGTGGCCTCACTTTTGCGCGGAAGCTCTGTTGAGTTGTAGGGAGCTTGTTCTTCGTCGCTTACCTGCAGTGCAGGAGCCAAAGAGTCGGAGTCTAACAACAGTTCCCGGTTCAGTTTGTCGAGCAGGATTGCTACCAGTTGTGCGGCATTTCTTACCGGACC
This sequence comes from Bacteroidales bacterium, assembly GCA_050256115.1. GTDB lineage: Bacteria > Bacteroidota > Bacteroidia > Bacteroidales > UBA4181 > JAQVSH01. The sequence goes on from JBFWIG010000100.1 coordinate 7,381, forward strand.
GTACCACTCCTGGCTGAAATCGGCTTCACGGCTGAAGTGAAGATGACCAAATGTGTATCCTTCGGACGAAATCGGCAGATTGGGAAGCGGGGGTTGCTTCCCTGCCGGAATCCAGGTGAATGAGAGGGAGGGGAGATAGCTGTTAAGGCGGGCGACAAATTGTTGTACCAACTCATGGGGGTCGCGGATCAGCGAAAGAGAGACAGTGAGTTGCAGGATGCTATTTGCCAATTGGGTCATATGCCTCTACGCTTCGCGGTGATTGCCCCAAATGGAGCAGACGGTTTTTAAAAGCCTAAAGGTAAAGATAGCGTAATTTTTTGCAGTATTGACAACCCGAAAGGCTATTGTTCTATGGGTTGGTAAGGAATTTTGCACCAGAATCGTGATCCGGCCCCCAGTTGCGATGTGGCGCCAATGGTTCCCTGCATCATCTCAACAATACTTTTGCAGATAGCAAGTCCCAGTCCGGTTCCCTGAAAATCGGCATTCAGACGTACGTAAGGATTGAAGATGCTCTCCAACTCTGCCTGAGGGATGCCGATTCCGGAGTCTTCTACAAAGATTTCGAGTGTTTCGCGGTCTACGCTATACCCCAGCCGAATAACGCCTACGGAGGTAAATTTTACTGCATTATTCAAGAAGTTGCCAATGA